>CAYQEG010000002.1:89761-121926 GCA_964416435.1 uncultured Rickettsiales bacterium | reverse complement strand
CTGTAGCTCCCGTTGGTTGGAAACTGGGGAGCTATTCCCGATCTGGGGTACTAGGAGCCTGGAGCGCATAGCCGCCTGTCGCCCCGAGGACCGGATGCGCCCGATCCCGGCGTTGCTCCTCGTCGCGCATTCCCGATGCATCTCCTCGTCGCGCCTTGGCCTCGGACGCCCCGGTCTCACGGGGCTCGGGCTCCAATGCGCTCCAGCCTCCTAGCTCGGCAGGGGGTCCTGCCGGCAGAGCAGGAAGTAGTTGGGGGTGTCCGCCCCCTTCTTGACGGCCCGGCCGATCGACACGTGATCCGAGACGCCGCGCAGCACGTCCACCATGTGGCCGTACACCAACGCGCTGATCCCCTTGTCGTTGCGAGCCAGCTTCGGGGCGCCCTCGATGCGATCGGGCGGGTGGGAGTAGTAGTCGACGTGCAGCTCGAGCTCGCTCGGACCGGTGCGCAGCACGAAGTGACCGGGGCCGACGATCCCCATCATCGGCCCGTGGTTGAAGCCCCACATCACCGGGCTGCCAGGCTCCGGCCGGGCGAAGCGCTTCTCGAAGTGGCTGAACAGCGGGAGGCTGTTCTTGCCGTAATGACGCACGAAGGTCCGGTCCGGCGTCTCGTCCGGCACGAAGTACTGCATGTCCAGGCTGCGCCAGCCGTCCGCGGCCGCGAACAGCCGCTTCTGCAGCCCCCCGGGCACCGAGCGGACCTGCCGCACCCGCTCGTCGTGATCGAGGCCGTCCAGGTGCTGGGCCACCGCTCCCAGGTCGATCGGGTCGCAGCGCAGCAGGGAGTTGAGCGTCGTCACAGCGTTCCTTCCTCGAGCTCCCAGCGGAGCCACGAATCGCGAGGCCCGGAGGGGCGAGCCGCGTCAGCACGTCCCTCGGGGACGTGCGAGAGCGTACCGGCCAGCGCAGCCAGGAACGGCCGCGGTTCGAACTTCTGGGCGGGGGCGAGCACGCCCGTCGCGTCGGACACCCCGTCCGACGTCAGCAGGCGGCGCGCCGCCTCGGCCAGGACCGCGCCGGTCAGCCCGTAGGGGTCCCGGCCCCGCACGGTCACCCGGCGGAAGCGGTCGGCCGAGTAGGCCTCCACCAGGATGGTGAAGCCCTTGCTCCGCTCCCGCTCGCTCGGCCCCGACGGCCCCGACCCTGCCCGCCGCCGGATCGCGTCGCCGACGCCGGTGCCGAGCAGCCAGGGGAGCGCCTTGCGGCCCACCGCGAGCCCGAGCACCTGGCTCGCCGGCATCGACAGGAACGTCGTGCATCGCTCCGTCTGGACGTGCCTCGGCACGGTCAGGTTCTCGGCGCCGGGGATCGACGCGCAGCGCCGGCGCCCTCGCGGGAACGTGATCAGGCCCCGGGTGCGGCCGGGGAGGTCGCGGACGAAGCGTCCGCCCTGCCATCGCCAGCCGCCGTACTGGGCGATCCGCAGGATCGACAGCCGCGTACCGCGGGAGGTCGCGGAGCTCTCCATGTCGTAGGCGACCACGACGTCCTGGATGTCCGTCAGCCCCTCGGCCGCGATCGACGCGGCGAGGTCTGCGGGGGCGACCTCGTAGGCCATCGCGTTGACGACCGCGCTGCCGCTGTCCCGGGCCGCGCCGTCCAGGCGCTGGTGACAGTCCATGACGAACGGCTGCTCGCCCGTGCTGTCCAGGTAGGGGATGCCCAGCTCCACCGCCGCGTCGACGCACGGCCGACCCAGCTCGGTGAACGGCCCCGCGCACGAGATGACCAGGTCGGCCCCCGTCAGCGCGGCCCGCACCTCTTCGGGCCGGGTGGCGTCGGCCTGGCGCGTCTCCAGTGGGGGCGCGTCGGCGTGGCCGTGCCAGATGGTCTGCGCGGCGGCGAGGCGGGAGGCGGAGCGACCGATCGCGATCGCGGCGAGGCCCCGCTGGCGGAGGCCGTCGAGCACCAGCCGGCCCGTGAAGCCGGTGGCGCCGAAGACCGCGACGAGGCCGCTCGTGTAGCTCACGGCGCGGGATATAGCACCGACTGCGGTCAGGCGGAGCCCATCCGGAGTCCCCTATGGTGCCGGCCGGAGGCTCGCCCATGCGTCGCGCTCTTTCGCTCTCCGCCCTCGGCCTCCTCGCCGGCTGCGCCCTGTTCCAGGGGACCGCGCCGTCGCCCGCCGTCGCCCCGCCGCACGTCGAGGCAGCGTCCGAACCGGCCGAGACGTCCGCCGCTCCGGTCGAGGAGGTGACACCCGAGCCGCCCCCACCCCCGCGGGTCCGGCTCCTCGCGCCGGCCGACGCCGAGCTGCCCGCGACCGCCGCCTGGGCCGCCCACGATCGCTTCGCGACCGCCGGGGAGATCCAGGCCGGGGACAGCCTGTTCGCGGCGCGGGACCTGCTGAGCTACTCCCAGAGCTACCGGCGTCACGCCTGCATCAAGGACAACTGCTTCTCCGCGCTGCCCCGCACCCCCGAGGCCTTGATCGGGGCGGACGAGCCGACCCCCGCGCAGCTGCTCGAGCGCTGGACCGACGCCACGGTCGACCCCGCGCGGCTGCGCACCCTGGAGCAGATGGTGGCGTCCGAAGGGCTCGTCGCGACGCTCTTCTATCGGCTCGCGACGGCCGGCCCGGCCGCCGGGGACGAGACGCTGCCCGACCCCGCCCGCTACGCCGCGTTCTTCGACGCCTTCGCCGCGATCCGCTGGGAGCACGGCGCGCCGACCGTGCTCGAGTTCCTCCAGCGCCTGCTCGAGGCGGCCGAACCCGACGAGCGGCCCCGCATCGCCCGGACCGCGCTCGAGGTCTTCCACTACGTCGGCTTCGTCGACGGCGCCGCGGCCTTCCACCGCGACCTGCTCGCCCGGGGTCACCGGATGGAGATGGGGGCGTTCCGCGAGGCGGTCGGCGGGGTCGCGGAGGCCCGGAGCGCCGCGGTCGACCGGCTCGTCGGGTCGCCCGACTGGCTGTCCCGGGTGGCGGCGCCGCCGCTGTGGGTCACCGTGCCGGAGGTCGAGGTCGCGTTCACCGCGTTCGGCATGCCGCCCGCGCCGCTGGTCCTCGACGTCAACAGCGCTCCGATCGAGTTCCTGCTCGCGCTGCCCGGGGTGGGGTAGGCGGAGGCGTCGGCGATCGCCGCCCGACGGAGCGACGCAGGCGGGTTCGCGTCGTGGGACGACCTGGGCACGGTCGAAGCGCTGGGCGACGGCGTGGCGGCCGGCATCGCCGCGCTGGCCTGGGTGGCCGAGCCGCCGGAGTAGGCGCAATCAGGCGGGCACCAGCCTCAGCTCTGCGACCTCGGGGCGACAGAGCAGGCGCGCCTTGACCGACAGCGTGCCCACGCCGCGGTTGACGTACATGCGCGTGCCGTCGACCTCGTACCAGCCCTGCTCGAAGCCGTAGGCGCTGGGCACCACCAGCGCGCCCATGCCCGGCAGCCGGATCTGCCCGCCGTGGGTGTGTCCGCAGACGGCCAGCGGGATGCCGCCGTCGGCGGCCGGGTAGATGAGGTCGGGGGAGTGCATCATCAGCAGCGTCGCCTCGTCGGCGCCGACGCCGGCAATGGCCCGCTCCAGGTCGTCGTTGCCGGTCCAGTGGTCGTCGATGCCGACCAGCCGCAGGCTGTCGATGTGGGTGTTGGCGTTGCGCAGGTGGTGCACGCCGAACCGGTCGAGCGCCCGACTGAGGCGGGGCCCGTCGGTCCAGTAGTCGTGGTTGCCGAGGATCGCGAACGTGCCGGCCCGGCTGCGGATCTCGCCCAGCACCCGGGCCACCCCCTCGATCCAGAGCGGGTCCTCCGTCACCAGGTCGCCGGTGACGACGACCGCGTCCGGCGGGTCGGCCGAGATCAGGTCCGCGACCCGACGCAGGTAGGCGAGGGGCACCGCCTCCGACGCGTGGAGGTCGGTGATGTGCACGATGCGCACCGGCGACGTCAGCCCCTCCACCGGCACGGTCTGCACCGAGTGATCGACCCAGCGCGGCTCGACGAACCAGGCCCAGGCCGGGCCGAGCAACGCGGTGCCGGCCAGGGAGATCCCCCCGGCGAGCAGCCGCCGTCGGCTCAACGGGTTCAGTCCTCCACCCCGTGCTCGTCCAGGACCGCCTTGATCGACCGGCTCAGCTTCGCGTCGAAGGAGCGGCGGGCCTTGTTCCGCATCTTGAGGAGCAGCACTTTGCGGGCGTCCTCCGGGTACTCGGCGATGCCCTGCGCGATCGCGTCCACCACGATCCGAAGCGTCTTGTCCCGGCGGGCGTCCAGGCACTTCTCCAGGACCTCGGGGTCGTCGGCCGGCAGCGACCCCTTCGCTTCGATCCAGGCGTCCATCGCGGCCTGGAGCGCGCCGCGGTCCGCCGCCTTGAGGATGTCCTGGCGCAGCGTCGCCCCCTTGTTGTCCGCGAACAGCGCCTCGAGCTCGCCCTTCAGCGCCTTCTGGGCCTGGGCGTTGGCGTAGCGGTCCTTCGGCGCCTTGCTCTGCCGCTCGTCGCGGCCCTGGTCGCTGTGGCTGCTCGAGTCCTTCCTCTTGTCGCGCTCGCGCCACGACAGCTTCTCCCGTGGCTTCGTCCGATCGTCGCCGTGCCGGCTCGTCTGCCGCGCCTTGTCGATCTGGTCTTCGATGTCCTGCCAACGCTTGCCCATGTCCCGAGGTTACTCCACCGGTCGGCTCGTCGAGGGCTTGGATCGCCCGGTTCGGTCCCGGATGTGGAGGAGATGTTGAATGCTCGTTCAGTTCTCGTAACCCCTGAGATTGCCGTTGCATTCGCGAGTTCAATTCGTATTGTGTCCCTGCCACCAGAGCCACTGGGGGCCACCGGGTGATCTTCGTCGATCACCCACGACCCCGCCGACGGGGGTCCGGGAGACACATGAGCGAATTGCTTTCCATTGAACAGAAGATCGCGCTTGCCGAGAGCGCCAGCGCCGTGGACATCGAGCACCTCGAGGACTTCTGCGACGAGCGGGGCCTGCCGTTGCAGGAGGTCACCTCCTGGTCGACCGCCTACCACACCGGCGGCAAGCTCGGCGTCCAGGCGATGGTGGTGCTGTGGCGGCCGGAGCGGGCTCGCTCCCGCGCCTGGCACGAGACGGCGAAGAACGCGGTCAAGAAGTTCCGACCCCGCCGCTTCCGCGTGCGGGTGGATGGCAACCGCTTCACGTCCGAAGAGGTCAAGCCGCTGACGCACAAGAACATCGTCTACACGCCGGTGTTCCAGCTTCGCGTCGTCGAGGACAGCGACGGCCAGGAGCATTGGTTCCTGTACTGGCGCCGCGCTGGCGGCCACTGGTGGCCCTACGCCGGCCACGCCTCCTTCGACTCGATCGAAGCCGCCGTCGCCGAGGTCCAGGCGGACCCGCACCGCTGCTTCCGACTGCACCCGCTGCACTGATCGACTCCGGGCCGGCAGCCCGGCTCAGTCGAACACCCGCACGATCATCATCACCCGCCCCCGCACGAGCACGTTCTGTGCTCGTCGGGCTCTGCGGCGTGTCTCCAGCCGGGGTCTCGGCGGCAGCAAGGCGAACGATCCGTCGCGCAGCGACGTGGTGCGCCGAACGTCGCAGGAGCCGTCGGGGAACTCGACCAGGGCCGGGAACTCGCCCGACGGTCCGGGCCGGATGATCAGCAGGTCGCCGTCGTAGATCCCGTCGCCGGCCAGCCGGTCGCCCTGGATCCGCACCGCGTAGTCGCCCGCCTCGCTGTCGGCGCCGATGCTCACCTTCGGGTACGGCGTCCGGCTCCGCTGGATCCGGCGGCCGGGGTACAGCGTGCCCTTCATCGGCAGGAGCGAGCCGCGCACGCCGGGGCCGAGCTGGTCATCCTCGACCAGCAGCCTCAAGCCGTGGGCGGCGCCGTCCCGCTCGACGTAGCCCCGCCGCTCCAGCGCGGTGAGGTGCTGGTGGATCGTCGACGGGGACCGCCGCAGCAGCTCCGCCAGCTCGCGGATCGACGGCATCCGGGTGTTCTCGATCGAGAACCGACGCAGGGTGCGCAGCAGCTCGAGCTGCCGGTCCGTGACCTTGAGTGGGCTCTCGTCGTCGTTCACGGCGCGCCGGTGGCGGTCAGAACTTGTCCTGGCACCAGTCGATCATCGCGAACTTCGCCTCGTCGTTGAGCCACAGGATCGCGACGCCGTGGTGGGAGCCATCGAAGCTGATGACGTCGGTCGGGTCGCCGGTGGCGGCGGACAGGGTATCGGAGTCGGTCGCGGCGGGCTCGGCGGTGCTCCCGACCATCCAGCGCACCGTGTGCATCGCCAGGTCGTCCGGCAGCGTCGCCTCGTCGTCGTCCCCCGCGGAGTCGTCGTCGTCGGTCGCGTCGTCGTCGTCGGTCGCGTCGTCGTCGTCGGCCGGGGCCGAGTCGTCGTCGTCCCCGCGCGCCGAGCTGGAGTCGTCGTCGTCCCCCTCGACGTAGGGCTCGAAGCCGGCGGCGTGGGCCGCGACCTCCTCGACCGTGGCCGAGACGGCCACCACGCACGCCACCTGGTTGCGTCCGTTGGCGGCGGCGGCGACCGAGCCGGAGGTGCCGAGGCCGATGATCCCGATCGCGTCCCGCCGCACCGGATCGCCCGCCTCCTCGCGGTCGGCGATGAAGTCGATCCAGCCGAGCAGGTCGTTGCTGTACCCGTCGGGGTCGAGCGCGAGGTCCTGCCAGGAGCCGGCCGAGTCCGACAGCCCGTGGCTGCGCAGGTCCGGCGCGAGCAGCGCGTACCCGCGGGCGGCGAGCGAGTCCCAGATGTCGTCGAAGTCGTGCCGCGTGTTCGTCGGCCCGGGCTGGTGCAGCAGGATGATCGTCGGCACCGGGCCGGTGCTCGGCCGCAGGTACGTCGCCGACAGCGTCAGCCCGTCGGGCGTGCTGTGGGTGATGTGCGTGCCCTCGACCTGCGAGTTGCCGCAGCTGGAGCAACCGACGGCGACGGCGAGGACGCAGAGCAGGGTTCGCAGCCTCATTCTTCTTCCTTTCCGAGGCCCGACGCCGAGCGCGCCGCCTCCTGCACCCCGCGCGCGAGCACCGAGCGGAGGCGACCGTCCTCCAGGGACAGCAGGGCCGAGATGGTGCAGCCGGCCGGCGTCGTCACGTCGTCCTTGAGGGACGCGGGGTGGCGTCCGGTCTCCAGGACCATGCGGGCCGCCCCCTTGACGGTCTGGGCGGCCAGCTCGGTGGCGACCGAGCGAGGCAGGCCGGTCATCACGCCGCCCTCGGACAGCGCCTCGATGATCACGTAGATGAACGCCGGCCCGGAGCCGCTCAGGCCCGTGACCGCGTCCATGTGCTCCTCGTCCAGGCGGCGCACCCGGGCGAGCGGGTCGAACACCCGGGCGGCGACCGCGAGGTCCCCCTCCGTGGCGTGCAGCCCGGGGGAGATGACGACCATGCCCTCGCCGATCAGGCACGGCGTGTTGGGCATGGAGCGAATGACGCGGAGGGCGTGGGGACCCGCCGCCGCCTGCAGCGCGGCGGTGGAGACGCCGGCGGCGATCGAGATCAGCAGCGGGTCGTGGTCCAACCCTCCACCGTCGGCCAGCTCGGCCACCACCGCGGCGGCCGACTTCGGCTTCGTGCACAGCAGCAGCACTTCGGCGCCGCGCGCCGCGGCCACGTTGTCGGTGCCGACCGGGAAGTCCACCCGGTCCTTCAGCGCTTCGGCCTTGTGGGGGTGGCGGACGGTCCCGCGGATCGACGACCCGGTGACGACTCCCTCGCGCAGCAGCCCGGCCCCGAGGGCCCGACCCATGGTGCCCGTGCCCAGCACGGCGACGTTCAGCTCGCTCATGCGCCGGAGCCTACACCCGAGACCGGCTTGGCGTCGGGCGAGGTGTGGACCAGCTCGGAGCCGTCCATGGACTCGACCTCGGGCAGCGGCTCGGGGGCTGGCTGGGCCCCCTCGTCCGTCGGCGGGGGGAGCCCGCGGTCGACCAGCGCGTTGATCGTGCCGCCGGCCATCAGCGCGAAGCTCCCGAGGAACATCCACGCCATGACGACGGCGAACGTGCCCAGCGAGCCGTAGGTGACGTTGAACTGCACGAACCGCATCACGAACGTGCTGAACACCCACGTCGCCCCGACCCAGCCGAGCACGGCCATGATCGAGCCGAAGGAGATGGCCCGCCAGCGCGGCCGGTGGTCGGGGAGCAGGTAGTACAGCTGCTGCACGAAGAAGGCGCCGAGGAGCAGCAGCACCGGCCACCGCACCGTGACGATGAGCACGCCCGAGCTGATCGGCAGCCACCCCCGCTCGACCACCCAGCCGACGAGGTTGTCCCCCAGCGACAACGCGAGCACGGCGATGAGCACCCCCGCGAGCATCGAGCCGGTCCAGAGCAGCGAGCGCATGCGGCGCACGAACTCCGACCTGAGCTTGGGCACCCGGTACGAGCGGTTGAGGGAACGCGACAGCGACACGAGCGCCCGGCTGGCCGAGAACAGCGCGATCGCGGCGGACACGGTCAGCAGGCCGGTGCGCGGCTGGTTGATCAGGCCGTCGATGTGGCCGTACAGCATCTCGTAGACGGGCGGCGGGAGCAGCGGCTCGGCGACCTCCAGCAGGCGGACGACCGGGGCGTCGATGGGGAGGTAGGGGAGCAGCGCGACCAGGAAGACCATCGCGGGGAAGAGGCTGAACAGCAGGAAGAAGGTCATGCCGGCGGCCATCTCGACCGTCGCGTCCTGGCGGAGCGTGCGCGGCAGGTCCCGTATCGCGTACGCGATGCACAGAGCCCTCTCGCGCCAGTTCTCCGGCAGCTCGCCGAGCGGCCGGGTCACCCACGGGAGCTGCTCCTGCCACCCCATCAGTCGGCGCCCTTCTCCTCGTCGGCTTCGTCGCCAGCGCCTGCGATCTCCGCCCGCAGCTCCTCCACCTTGGTCCGGTAGCGATGGGTGCGCACGTGCTCCTGGGTCGGCACGGCTGCGGTCAGCGCCTCGTCGAGGACGGCGATCGCCTCGTCGGGCTCGCCGGCCTCGTTGAGCAGCTCGGCCAGCCGCATGCTCGCCCGCAGTCGGTTGTCGCCGTACGAGTGCTCCAGGGCGGCCCGGGCCGCGGCCACCGCCCCCTCACTCGCCCGGTGCTTGCGCAGGAAGCCGGCGTACCGGTAGTGCCACGTGAACTCGTCCGGAGCGAGCTCGAGCATCGCCTGCAGGATCGGCTCGGCGACGTCGGGCAGCCCGGCCCTGCTCAGCAGGTCGAGCAGGTCGTGGACCCGCCCCTCCTGGCGCATCAGCCGAGGCTTCATCGTGTCCGTCAGGAGGTGGTCCGGGAGGGCGACCGAGACCCGCCCGTCCTCCGCGACGGGCAGCTCCGGAGCGAACGCGGCCTCGTCGGTGAGGATCGCGAGCGCCATGCGCAGCGCCCCGTCAGCCAGGACCTGCCGCGCCCCGTCCTCGTCCAGCCAGGCGGCGCGGTACCAGCCGCCCAGGGCGATGTCGTCGTGCAGGTCGGGCTCGTGGGCGGTGAGCAGGCCGTTGATCGACGTCCAGCCACGCCCCAGCACCACGTCGGCGGGGGAGCGCTCGGCGATCGCGGCGGTGATGCGGCCCTCGGCCTCCGCGCGGATCGCCGAGGCGGTCTCGGCGTCGCCCGCCTCCTCGAGGATGTCGGCGGCCTGGGCGGCGTGGTGGACCTCGAGGCCGGGCAAGCGGCAGGCGAACGCGGCCTGGCGGTGCAGGTGGGCCAGGTCCGCCGGCTCGGCGACCTCCCGGCCGAGCCGCAGGCCGAGCCGGATGAAGTCGTACGACTTCGCCAGCTCCGGGTCTTCGTCGAGCCGCTGGTTGAACAGCGCCCACGCCTCCGCCGTCTGCCCGGCGGCGACCAGGGAGCGCACGTCTCCGTTGGCCGGGTTGCCCGCCGCGGCCGCCTCCAGGCGCGCCGTCAGCTCGGCGAGGCGGCCGTCGTACCCCAGGAACCGTTCGAGCTCGGTCCCGTCGGGGGTGACCACGAGCATCGTGGGGTAGCCGCCGACCTTGTAGCGGTCCTTGAGGTCGAACGACGCCGGGTGATCGGCGTCGGCCTTGAGGAGCACGAACCGGCCCAGCAGCCCCAGCTGCGCGCGTTGCTCCAGGAACTCGTCGCGGAGGCGGTCGCAGGGCGGGCACCAGTCCGCGTAGAAGTCGATGAGGACGTTCTTGCCGGTCTCGGCCGACATCGAGAACGCCGCGTCGACGCCGCCCTCGTCGGTGGCCGAGAACCAGCGCGCGCCTTCGGGGAGCATGTGGGGATCGGCGGTTCGGGGCGGCACGTCGGCCCGGGTCGGCCGCTCGGGGGCCGGGGGTCGGCCGGCCTGCGCCACCAGCTTGCCGCGTCGCTCGCCGCGTCGGGGGAGGGTCGCCTCGGCGTGGTACGGCAGGCAGACCGAGCCGTCGTCGTTGCAGACGCCGCCGCTCAGGGTGAGGGTCCAGCCCTCCGACTCGTCGCCCGCGACGCTGGGCAGCTTGACCGTCATCGGCCCGTCGGCCGGTACCCGGGACTCCGTCCAGCGCACGACGAAGTAACCCCCGTCGTCGAGGGTCAGCTGCAGCGGCAGGTCGTCGGCGAGGTGCGTCGTCCCGTCGGGGACGATCTTCACGGTCAGGACCGCGGGGCCTCTGGACCAGCGGATCTCGGGCGGCGGCAGGTCGTCGGCCCGGGCGGCGGAGGGCAGGGCCAGGGCGACGGCGGCGAGCAACGGCAGGGAGCGCATCGCCCGGTATCGTAATGGACTGTGCGCGTCGCACCGATCCTGAGCGCAGTCCTGTGCCTCCTGTTCGCCTGCTCGAGCCCGTCGGAGGAGCTCGCCCGACATCGTGCGGAGATGGCGGCCGGTGCAGAGGCGTCGGCCGAAGAGACCCTCCGGAAGGCGCTGGAGCGGCACCCGGACGACACCGAGCTGCTCCTCGCCGCGGCCGACTTCTATCTCCGCGCCGACGCGCCGGACTTCTGGAAGCCGCGCCTCTCCCTGCACTACGCCATGCGGGCGGACCAGACCGCCGGCCTGTCCGACCCCCGGGCGACCGCCGCGATGGTCCGCGCCCACCGCGCCGCCGGCGGGTTCGAGCAGACCGAGGAGCTGGTCCGGGAGGGGCTCGCGGCCGTTCAGCACCCCGACGCGGAGGAGCCGCACCTCGTGCAGCCGGTCGACCCCGACCTGATCGAGCCGACCCTGGAGAACATCCTGGAGCAGCGCCGCCGGGACGAGGCGCGCCGCCGGGGCGTCGTCTGCGCCGAAGGCCTCGTCGCGGTGCCCGCGGGGCTCTAC
This sequence comes from uncultured Rickettsiales bacterium, assembly GCA_964416435.1. Taxonomy (GTDB): domain Bacteria; phylum Myxococcota_A; class UBA796; order UBA9615; family UBA9615; genus CAYQEG01. Next base: position 110,748 of record CAYQEG010000002.1, on the reverse strand, counting down.
CCGACCTCCGGGGGGGACTTCGAGGTGGACGAGTTCTGCGTCGAGGAGGTGGGCCGGGTCGAGTTCGCCCGCTGCGCGACGCTGGAGCTGCGGGAGTGCCGCCTGGCCGAGGCGGCGGTCGTCTCCGGTCCAATGGCCGGGCTGCTGCGCGGTGGCGCCGACGCCCACCGTTGCTGCGCCGTCCCGCTGGTCTCCGGCGCCACCGCCGCCCCAGGGCCCGTCGCACCGGGCCCCACGACGCCCTGAAGCGCGCCTTGATCGGGCCCCGCCGGTCCACTACAGTCCGCCGCCATGCGCATCACGACCTCCTTCAGTGTCCTGTGTCTGCTCACTCTCCTCGGCTGCGGAGGTGGCTCAACCACCGACGGAGGCGGCACGACGGCGGCGCCGGCCGCCGACTCGCTCTGCTCCGTCGCGGCCGACACCACCGAGGTGGTCAAGGAGGCTGGCGGGTACAGCGTCACCCAGGCGGAGTGGGAAGCCGAGCTGCTGACGATCCCGAAGCGGGCCCGGGCCCGCTACGACAACGACAAGGGCAAGGACGACATCTCCGAGCGCGTCCTGCTCAACAAGGCGCTGTTCGCGGAGGCGGAGAAGGCCGGCCTGTTGGACGACCCCAAGGTCCGCATGTCCGCCCGGATGGCCGCCGAGAAGGCGTACATCCAGGCGCTGCTCTCCAAGGTCGAAGAGGACGCCGCGAGCGACGAGGCGGTCCAGGCCTACTACGACGAGAACAGCGACAAGTACTCCCGCCCGATGGTCCGCGCCCGGCACATCCTGGTCGACGACAAGGCGCTCGCGGACGACATCTTCGGCCAGATCAAGGGCGGCGGCGACTTCGCCGCGCTCGCCCGCGAGCACTCCAAGGACCGCGGCAGCAAGGCCCGCGGCGGTGAGCTGCCCTGGGCTACGAAGGACCGCTGGGTGCCCGAGTTCGCCGAGGCGGCGTTCGGCGCGGAGGCCGGCACGGTGACCGAGCCGGTCAAGAGCAAGTTCGGCTACCACATCATCGAGGTGCTCGAGAAGCGCGACAAGCAGCCCATGGAAGAGGTCAAGCCGGGCATCGAGCGGGTCCTGACCCGCAACGCCGTGCGCGACTTCCGCGACGAGGTGAAGGAGACCCTGGGCCTCGGCCGGGGCGGCCCCGCCTCCCGCGTGAAGATGCCCGAGTCGGTCGAGCCGATCGATGGAGAGAAGAAGGAAGAGTAGTTCTTCCCTAAACGTCGGCCGCCCCCCGCCGATAGGGCGGGAAGAAGGGAGCCGCACCCAGCCGGGGCGGAGACGACCGACGATGATGCACGCCCAATCGGACGAACTCGATCTCCACCTCGCCACCGAGCTGTGGCAGGAGGGCCTCGAACGGCAACTCGCCGGTGATCTCGACGAGGCGATGCGCCTGTACCGGTGCAGCCTGCAGCTCCACCAGACGGCCGAAGCGCACACCTTCTACGGCTGGGGCCTGTCCTTCCAGGGCCGGCTGCCCGAGGCGATCGACGCTTGCCGTCGCGCCATCGAGACGGACCGCGACCTGGGCAACCCCTACAACGACATCGGCGCCTACCTGGTCGAGCTCGACCGGGAGGACGAGGCGGTGCTGTGGTTCGAGCGGGCCAAGGACGCCCGCCGCTACGACAACCCGCAGTTCCCCTACCTCAACCTCGCCCGCATCTGGATCGGCCGCGCCGATTACGGGCGCGCGCTGCTGGAGCTGCAGGTCGGTGAGATCCTGGCCCCCCACGACCCGCGGGTGGACCAGCTGGTCGCGCGGATCGGCGATCTGATCGACGGATGCGCAGAGGTCGAGCCGGACCCGGCCGTCGCAGCCTGATCCCGCCGCTCAAATCAGGCGTCCAGTTCCGCCCAGCCGTTGGACGCGACCCGCACCCCCTCCTCGTTGACGACCTGCACCCGGTAGGCGCGCCGACCGTCCGCCGTCGCGCCGGCATCGAAGATCCGCGTGGTCAGCGTCCAGCCCGGCCGCACCGGCCTCGTGAACCGGATGGCGAAGCGGCGCAGCTTGCTCGAGTCGCCGTCGGCGAGTGAGTCGACCAGCGCCTTGCTCGCGAAGGCCATGGTGCAGAGCCCGTGGAGGATGACGGTCGGGTGACCGGCGGCCTTCGCGATGGCCTCGTCGAGGTGGATCGGGTTGTCGTCCAGGGACGCGGCGGCGTAGCGACGGGGCTGGTCCCTGGCGACCGCCATCGCCGCCGTCGCGACCGGCTCCCCCTCCGGCTCCCCGACCCGGGCCGGCGGCTCGCCGAACACGGCGCCGGGCTCGACCCCGGGCAGCGCCTGGCCGCGCACGAAGACGCTCATGCGCGCCTCCACGCGGGGTTGACCGTCGACGACCGCGAGCATGCGCCAGGCCACGACGCAGCCCCTGCGCTTCTGGCCCACCGACTCGAGGACCCCGCGCAGCTGCACGACGTCGCCGTGCCGCAGGGGGCCGTGCCACGTCATGTCCTGCTCGCCGTGCACCAGCCCGAGCATGTCGAGGTCCAGGTCGGGGTCGCCGACGCACTCGAACATCAGCGGATGGAACAGCCGCACCGGAAACAGCGGCGAGGCGACGACGTCGTGGCCCTCGACGTAGCGCGGGTTGTCGTCGTTGGTGGCCAGCGCGAAGGCCCGGATCCAGTCCCGCTCCACCCGCACCGGCTCCGAGGCGTAGGTGCGACCGATGGCGTCGCGGAGATCGTCCACGGCGTTCAGCCCCCGAGGGGCTCCATGCCGAGGTCCTCGGAGGGCGCCTCCTGGGCCGGCGTGTCGGGGCCCTCGTCGAGCAGCCCGTCGATCTGGCCGACGCTCCGGGAGGTCGCCCAGGTGCTGACTCCGACCGTCGAGCCGACCACCGAGATCAGGCCGATGGCGCCGGCGATGGGGAGCGCTCCCTTGAGGGACTTCGCCAGCGGGATCAGCAGGAACCCGCCGGCGAGCAGCACCCCGACGACGGCGAGGGTCCCCGGACGGGCGTCTCGGGTCGCGATCTCGATGCCGTGCCGCATCATGGTGGCCTTCTCTTCGGGCGCCGCGGTGGCGACCGCCTTGAACGCGATGACCGTGCCGCTGACCCGGGCCAGCCCGGACATGGCCCACACCCCGAGCAGGCAGAGCAGCCACGCCGCCGCCCGCGCGCCGCCCGCGCTCGCGTGCCGCTGCTCGTCGACATCCTCGCGCAGCCCGACCCCGGCCAGGATGAACGCGCACAAGAGCGCCACCCCGCCCCCCGCCATGGCCAGCGCAGAGCCGTACTGACTCATCGCGGCGGCGCCCCAGGCGATCGACGCCATGGCGCCGAGCAGGGCGATCGAGCCGCCACCCACGCCGGGCAGGATCGTCCAGCGACCCTGCTCCCCGCGGGTGCCGATCAGGTGCCCCACCGCGATGCCCGCGGCGATCAGCGGCAGACAGAGCCCCGCCGCGAGGCGCGCGAACGACTCGGTGTACAGCGAGACGGAGAGCCCCATGGCGAGCATCATCTGCTTCTCGTCGGGGGCCGCGAAGGCGACGGCATTGTCGACGATGTAGAGGCCCGCGAAGGTGCCCATGGAGCCGGCGACGAGCACCGATGCGCCCAGGCCGACCCACACGCACCCCATCGCGCGGAACCGCTTCGCGTGCATCGCGAGCGCGACGATCGCGACCGGGACGCAGCCCAGGGCGAGGGCGGCGATCACGTACATGAACTCGCCGCCGTCGAGGAAGTACCAGCGCAGGTCCGACATGGCGGCGACCCTACCAGGGCCGGCGCGCCGCCCGTGGCCCCGATAGACTCCCGCCCGTGGCCGACGGCCCCCGACTCCGCGATCCCACGATCCCCTTCGGCCTGGCCCTCGCCGGCGCCATGGGGGTGCTCCGGCTCCGTCCCCTCGGCGCGCCCGACACCTGGTGGCACCTCTCGATCGGGCGGACGGTCCTGGACGAGGGGGCCCGGCGGTTCCCCGACCGGGTCGGCATCCCCCCGAAGGACGAGTTCGTCGCCGGGGAGTGGGTCTTCGACGTGCTCGCCGTCGGGCTGTGGGACCTCGGCGGCTCCGCCGCCCTGGTGACGTTCGCGGCGCTCTGCGCGTCGGCGTCAGCCTTGCTGGTGTGGGCGCTGGCCCGGGCGGTGGCCGGGCCGGACGGGCGCTGGGCGGCCCTGGGGGTGACCGCCCTGGTGGTCGGCGTGACCACGGTTCGCTTCTTCCCCCGGCCCCACGTCCTGTTCCTGGTGCTGCTCCCGGCGGTGCTCGTGGTGGCGTGGAGAGCGGCGCGCGCCCCCGCGGGGGAGCAGCTGCGGTGGTTGGCCGGGCTGCTCGTGCTGGTGGCGATCTGGTCGCAATGCCACCCGTCGGCGGTGATCGCCCCCGCGGTGGTGGCGGGGGCCGGCTTCCCGGCGGTGCTGGGTCGGCGCCACCCGGGCGAGCGACACGGGCTGACGCCGGCGCTGTGGGTCGCCCTGGTGGCGGTCTGCCTGCTGCCTCTGCTCAGCCCCTACGGCCTGGGGCTGAGCGAGCAGGTGCTCGGCCACAGCGGCACCGACTCGACCGCTCACATCGGGGAGATGCACCCCATGCCGGTGGAGTGGTGGTGGCCGCCCCACGCCCGGTCGATCCTCCTCGTGGAGGCGCTCGCGGCGCTCGGGATCGTGGCGTCGGTGGCGGGGCGTCGGCTCGCCCTGGGGCCCGCTGCGCTGGCCCTGTTCGGGCTGCTGATGACGCTGAACACCCACCGGTTCCGGGCGGCCTGGTCGATCCTGATGGTGCCGTGGCTGCTGGACGGCCTGCGGGCCTGGCGCCCGCCGCCGAGGGTCGTCCGGGTGCTCGTCGTGGCGACCGTGATCGCGATCCCGGCCTGGGAGGCGACCCGCTGGGACGGCCCCGACCTGGGGCTGGACCCGGCGTGGGTGCCGACCGACCTGGGCGACGCGGCGGATCGGTTCGCGCTGAGCGGGCCGATCTTCAACGACTACGACGCCGGCGGCTACCTCGGCTTCCGCCGCTACGGCGACGTCCGGGTGTTCATCGACGGGCGCACCCCCCCGTTCTTCACGGACGACCACTTCTGGGCCGCCCGGGCCGCCCTCGCCGAGCCGTCGGTCTTCGATCGGCTCCACTCGGAGTACGCGTTCACCGCCGCGGTCGTGCCGAGCGACGCCACGCTCTGCCGTGCCCTGGTCGCTCAGCCGGCCTGGACGCCCGTGTGGCGGGGACCCCGCCGAACGATGTTCCTGCCTTCAGGGGACGCGATCGCCGACCCCTGCGGTCAGGCGAAGTAGGCCTGGTACCAGGCGACGGTCCTGGCGAGCCCCTCGTCGAGCCCCGTCGTCGCGCGCCAGCCGAGCACGTCGTCGGCCTTGGAGGAGTCGAGGGTCTGGGCGGGGATCTCCCCCTCCGCCTCGGCCGTGCCCAGGATCCGGGGCGCCGGCTCGCGGATGCCCAGCGCGTCGTCGATCTTCGCCACCACCTGCAGCACCGTCCAGGGCACCCCCGGCGCGATGTTGAAGGCCTCTCCCCGGACCCCCGGCTCCCCCGCTCGCTCCGCCGCGGCGAGGTAGGCGTCGACCGCGTCGCCGACGTACAGGTAGTCGCGGCTGGCGCGCCCCGACGACCGGATCACGGGCACGTCGCCGCGCAGGCGGGCCCGGATCATCTCCGGAATCAGGCGGTTGAAGTGCAGGTCGCCGGCGCCGTAGAGGTTGCCGCACCGGAACGTCACGATCGGCATCCCGTACGCGACCGCGTAGGAGCGGGCCGCCAGGTCGGCCATCGCCTTGCTCGCGTCGTAGGGGGACGTCGCGCCCAGAGGGTGGTCCTCCGTGTACGGCAGGTCGTCGCTCGCGCCGTAGGCCTTGTCGCTGCTCGCGAACAGGAACGCCTCCACGTGGGGCGATCGGCGCGCCGCCTCCAGCAGGTTCCACGTCCCCCGCACGTTGTCCTCGAACGTCTGCCAGGGAGCCCGCTTCGCCGTGCCGACGATCGCCTGGGCGGCCAGGTGGAAGACCGTGCGTACGCCGTACTGCTGGAGCGCCCGCTCGGCGTCGGCGAGCCGGCCGAGGTCACCCCGGATGGCGACGCACCTCGCCAGCAGGCCGTCCCGGACGAGCAGGCAGTCGGGCGCCTCGTCGCGAATGAAGACGTGCACCCTCGCGCCCCGCGCGAGGAGCGCACCGACGACGTGGCCGCCGAGCAGGCCGGTGGCCCCGGTGACCAGCACGGGCCGGTCGAGCCAGCTCATGAGCTCAGTCCTTCTCCCACACGGCCCACGGGCGATCGCCGGCGTCCCACATCCGGTTCAGCTCGAGGTACTCGCGGTAGGTGTCGACGCTCCGCCAGAAGCCGTCGTGGTTGTAGACGGCCAGCTGGTCGTCGTCGGCGAGCCGCTGCAGGGGCGACTGCTCGAACACGCAGTCGTCGTCCAGGTAGCCGAGCACCTCCGGCTCGAGCACGAAGAAGCCGCCGGAGATGTAGGAGTCCAGCCGGGGCTTCTCCCGGAAGCCGACGGCGTGGCCGTCGACGTCCCGCTCGATGATCCCGAACCGGCTCTCGGGGTGCAGCCCGGTGACGGTCGCCAGCCGGCCGGACGCCCGGTGGTGGGCGAGGAGCCGGTCGAGATCGATGTCCGCGACGCCGTCGCCGTACGTCATCATGAAGGTGCGATCGCCCAGGTACCGGCCGCAGCGGTGGATGCGCCCACCGGTGTTGGTCGTCTCCCCGGTGTTCGCCAGCGTCACCTCCCACCCTTCGATGTCGTGAGGGGCGTGGTAGGCCAGGTCGTCGACCTCACCGCGCCGGCCGAACGTCACCGTGAGATCCGACGTCTGGGCCCGGTAGTTCAGGAAGTAGTCCCGGATCATCGATCCCTTGTATCCGAGGGCCAGCACGAAGCTGTTCAGCCCCTGGGCCGCGTACAGGCTCATGATGTGCCACAGCAGCGGCCGCCCGCCGACCGACACCATCGGCTTGGGACGGAACTCGGTCTCTTCCTTCAGGCGCGTGCCCTGGCCGCCGCACAGGATGACGACGCGGGGGGCGGCGCGGTCGCTCACCGGCCGCGCCCCATCCGGATCGTCAGCATGTTCTTGGCGAACTCGAGCACCGTGCCGGCGCCCACCTTGCTGACGCCGAAGTCCCGCGCGCGGGCGAGCACGTCGACTTCGGCCAGCTTCAGGCCCCGGTCGGCGACGCCGATCATGATCTCGGGGTCCAGGAACCAGTCGGTCTTGGACGGGGCGAGCGTCTCCCACGCCTCGCGTCGGAACAGCTTGGGGCAGCCGTTGGTGTCGCTGCTGGTGATGTGAAACATCCACAGCGTGACGGTGTTGTAGACGCGGGTGACGATCTCTCGCTGCCAGCCGTCCACGCGCTGGACCCGGCGCGCCTTGGCGACGTCCGCCTTGTCCGCGACGAGGCGCCGGTAGACCCGGAGCACGTCGCCCGCCTCGACCTGGGCGTCGCCCCACATGTAGCCGAGCAGCGGCGTCTCGGCGGTCCGCATCCCCGCGAGGATGCCGCCGCCGTAGCCCTGGTTCTTGTCCAGGTAGACGCCCCTCACCCGGTCGTGCTCCCGCTCCAGCGCCTGGACCTCGGCCCGGGTGCCGTCGTGGCTGCCGTTGTCGACCAGGATCAGGGTCAGCGGGACGTCGGCCCGCTCGAACGCGGACAGCAGGCTGCGCGCCACGCCGGTGACGTTCCCCTCCTCGTCGTACAACGGGATGGTGATGCTGACCGGTGGCCGGTCGACCCCCCTGGCCTGGATCCGGTCGGGCGGAGTCCAGTCCTCGGGGGGGGCGTGATTCGTGTCCGCTTCTTCGTGCACGGTCAGCAGAATAGTTGGCCCTGGGCCGACTCCGCCACGATGCGGCGGCAGGTGTCCCACTTGGTGCGCACGAAGTCGGGCCACGTCCGCTCCCGCGTCCACTGTTCACGGAGGAAGTCGGTGGTCGCAGGATCTCCCGGATATCCCGAGCCGAGGGGCACCCCGGCGCGCGCTTCGATCGCGCGGAGCGTGGTGTCGCGCTCCGTCTTGGCGAAGATCGAGGCGGCGGCGCAGCACATGTAGGTGTCGTCCGCGCCGTTCTCGGCGACGATCTCGACCCCGTGCACGCCGACCGCCTCCAGCCGCTGCGCGATGTCGCGGCGGTAGTTGGGGATGCCGCGCGGCGGCACCGGGGCGTCGAGGACCAGCACGTCGGGCCGGTACTGCTCGGCGAGCTGCACGATGACGCGCTTGCCGATCTCGCCCAGCGACTCCGCGTCCAGCTCCGGGGGCGGCACCGCCACGGTGCGCCAGGCGGTGATGTGCTCGGGGAGCTGCTCCGCGAGCTCGTACCGCTTCGCCTTCGTCAGCTTCTTGCTGTCCCGCACGCCGAGCTTGCGGAGCCGCGGCTCGACGGCCTGCTCCACGAGCACCGCGCCGAACACCATCGGCCCCAGCACGCAGCCCCGTCCCGCCTCGTCGATGCCCAGTCTCGTCGGCATCCGCGGAGCCTACAGCAGCAGGCTCGATCCGTAACGAGCGCGCCGCTCGCGACTCGCAAATGGTGTCGGGCCGAAACGGACCCTCGTCCAGGGCTCACGCCCTGCATAGCCTGTAGGGAGTGAGCAGAGGGCCTAACCATTTGAAAACAGGGGATTTTGTTGCGTTGACACCCCTCTGGGCCGACCCCTATACTCCACGGTTCCCGGCGTGCGCGCCGGAGAAGGCACACGTGTATGCGCGCCCCAGGGGCGCGGAGAGGCCCCCAGCATGATCCGCAAGGCAGCGCCCGCCGCCCTGATGACCGCCGCCCTGGTTGCGTTCATCGCCGCCTGTGAGGCGGAGCCCCCGGCGACGATCCAGACGGCGCAGCCGCTGGTCCGCCTCTCCCCGACCGTCGGCGGTCAGGGCATGTCGATCAACATGGTCCTGCGCGGGGTCAACACCCAGTGGGCCACGGGCGAGCTCATCCTCGACCTGGGCGAGGACTTCACCATCGGCGCCGTCACCGTCTCCGGCCCCAACTACGCCGAGGCGGAGGTCCTGATCCACGAGGACGCTCCGGTCGGCTTCCACGACATCGCCGTGACCTTCCCCGTGGGCGAAGACGACGAGCGCGCGGACCGCACCTTCCGCCTGGAGGGGGACGAGGGCTTCCTGGTCGAGGACGGCGGCATCGTCTCGATCACCCCCGACCGCGCCCGCCTGGGCGAGACCATGCAGGTCGACGTCGTCGGCTTCGGCACCCTGTGGCAGGACGGCGTCACCTGGGCCGACTTCGGCCCCGGCATCTTCGTCAACTGGGTCACCATCTCCGACCCGACCCACGCGACGGTCAGCATCAGCATCGACCAGCGCGCCGATCCCGGCTTCCACACCGTGGTGCTCTTCAACGGCCCCACCGGCGCCACCGCCCAGGACGGCTTCTTCGTCGACCGCAGCTCCATCGCGATCGAGATCGACCCCGACCACGGCAACCAGGGCGAGATCCTCCCGTTCGTGGTGCGCGGCTTCGGCACGCACTTCGAGGACACCGGCTCCGGCGTCGGCGCCATCGAGACGCTGGTCGACCTGTCGGCGAGCATCTGCGTCAACGAGTTCTTCCCCGACTGCCAGGACACGGTCGAGCCCGGCGGCGTCATGAACGTGCTCGGGCCGGTCAACCTGACGGGCGAGATGCGCATCAGCAACGGCGCCGCCCCCGGGACGTACGACGTGCGCGCCTACGTCATCCAGCGGGAGGACTTCGACGAGAACGGGATCCACGACCCGGGCGAGTACGTGATCCTCGAGGAGGTCATCCTCCACGACGGCTTCGAGGTCCGCGAGGTCCCGATCGACTGCAACGACAACCCCGGCGTCAGCTTCAGCTTCTCGGTCACCCGGGACATCGACAACGACACCTGCCAGGTCAACGAGTCGGTGCGCGCGTCGGCGGTGTTCTTCACCCCGCTGGACCCGCCCTGCGGCAGCCCGCCGGGGCCGCCGGTGTTCCCGTACGACATCAACTACCAGCAGCAGCCCCCCAGCGGCGGCGCCGACTGCCCCTCCACCCCGACGTGCGACGCGGGCGAGTTCGTCTACTTCGAGAGCGACCTGAACACGATCGTGCTGGCCCGGAACGAGAACCCGTTCACGGGCGAGATCTTCTACCTGCCGCAGGTGCCGCTCACCCTGGACGACTACAAGTTCGGCTACGTCGACTACGACCTGCGGGCCGAGGGCAGCGACGACCCGACGCAGATCCCGGCGTTCACCGCCCCGGACGTGCTCTTCACCCTGCCGTCCGACTTCGACCTGCTCGAGCCCTTCCCGTGCGAGAACTACACGCACGACCCGGCTGACGAGATGGACATCCGCTGGACTCCGGCCCAGACGTACGACGTCGCCGGGCTGTCCGTGGCCTACCAGACGAGCGACGACCAGGACCCGCCCCAGGCCTGGCAGATCATCACCATCCCCTGGGACGACGGCGAGCACACCTGGCCGGCGGACCTGTTCGCGGACCCGTTCCCCGAGGGCGGCGGCTACTTCGTGCTGGGCGCCGGCGTCGGCGAGCCGAAGTGGTTCCTGGACTTCGGAGACGGCCCGATCGGCGTCGAGAACCAGGGCCGGTCCGGCCTGACCTGGCGCGGCTTCATGCTGATGCGGTCGGGCGACGAAGGTGGCGAAGAGTGAGCGGCGGAACGTACGGAGAACGAACCATGAGACGCCTGCTCTTGTTGACCCTGGCCTGCGCGCTCGCCGCGCCCCTCGTGGGCTGCGACGGGGACGACGGCCTGCGTCGGCTCCACTTCGGCAAGACCGCGATCGTCACCGGTGACTTCGACACGGTCGAACAGCTGATCCAGGAAGTCGCGAACACCACCACCGTCGAGGCCGAGATCCAGCTGTACGACGGCTACGTCGACGGGCCTCACTTCGAGACCGAGGTGTCCGCCGAGCCGGGCGACCTCGCCCTGCAGGTCGAGGATCTGCTGCGCGCGGACGTCAGCCAGGGGCTGGGTCAGTTCGACACCGTGTTCCTGTCCTGCGGCATGCGGGGGGTCAGCGACCACGTCTACAACGGCGTCGCCGAGGACGACCACCTCGTGCACGACCAGCTGGTCGTCGACAACATCCTCGACACCGTCCAGCACGGCGGGAACATGTACTTCTCGGACTGGACCTACGACCTGGTGGAAGCCGGCTGGCCCGGCAAGGTCACCTGGGTGGGGGACGAGGAAGAGCTGGACACCGCCCAGCGCGGGCAGGCCGGCCCGGTCGCCGCCCGCGTGGTGGACGAAGAGCTGGCGGCGTTCATGGAGATCAACGTCGGCGACCAGATCGAGGTGATCTTCAACCAGGCCGGCTGGGCCGTCCCGCTCAGCGTGTCCGATGACGTCCAGGTCCTGGTCGAAGCGGACATCGAGTACGACGACCCGGAGACCGGGACCTGGGTCAGCCGCGACAGCGTGCCCCTGGTCTTCTCCTTCAGCGATGGCGGCAACGTCGTCTACACCGCCTTCCACAACGAGGCCCAGGTGACGGACGACGCGCGAGACGTGCTCCGCTTCGGCCTGACACGGCTCAGTGCTCCTCAGTAGTAGGATGCCGCCGGGCCCGCGCCCAAACCGGACCCCGAACGGAGCGCTCCATGCCTGACCTCAGGCCCCTGCTGAACCTGCGCGTGGCTGGCGCCGCGGTGGCGATCGCGATCGCCGCGTCCCTGGGCGCGGTGGCGTGCAACCAGCCGCCGCCGCTGATCCGCCGAACGCAGACGGACACGTTCACCCAGGAGGTCCGCAAGACGGTCGACATCCTGCTGGTGGTCGACAACTCCTGCTCGATGATCGACGAGCAGATCAAGCTCGCGGGCAACTTCGACAGCTTCATCGAGCAGTTCGTGGAGGCGGAGGTCGACTACCAGATCGGCGTCGTCACGACCGACATGACCGACCAGACCCAGGCCGGGCGCCTGGTCGGCGAGACCAAGATCATCACCTCCGACATGGACGACGCGCTCGCCCGCGAGCTCTTCCAGGAGAACGTCAAGGTCTGCGCCACCGGCTCGGGCTTCGAGCAGGGCCTCGGCGCCGCCCAGGCTGCGCTCTCGCCGGACTTCACGGCGGACGACGGCCCCAACGCGGGCTTCCTGCGGGACGACGCCGCCCTGTCCATCGTGTTCGTGAGCGACGAGGACGACGGCTCCAGCGACCCCGTCGGCGACTACCTCACCTTCTTCAAGGGCCTCAAGGGTGACCGCGGCTACCGCGACGACACCCTGATCAACCTCTCCGCGGTGGCCGGCCCCATGCCGTCGGGCTGCGAGCAGCCCGAGCCCTTCATCCCCGACTGCGCCGACGGCGTGGCGGACGACGAAGAGGGCAACATCGACTGTGACGCCGAGATCTGCCAGTCGTCCTGGTGGTGCTCGGTGGTCGACGAGGTCGAGACGAGCTGCGATGACGGGCTGGACGACGACGGCGACGGGGCGACCGACTGCGACGACGCGGACTGCTCGTTCCTCGACAGCTGCCACGAGGCGTCCTGCCTGGACGGCGTCGACAACGACGGCGACGGCGACAGCGACTGCGACGACATCGACTGCCTGGTCGGCTTCCCGGGGGTCTGCGGCGAGATCAGCTGCGACGACGAGGACCTGTTCCACCACGGCAACACGGTGGTCAACTTCCTGCTCGACTGCGACGACCCGTCCTGCTTCGCCCACGAGGAGGCGTGCTACCCGAACCGGACCGAGATCGACTTCCCCGAGCGGTGCGACGCCGCGGTGCAGCTCGACCGGTTCACGGGCTCGTTGCTCGAGTCGGACGGGCCCGACGTGGACTCCCTGGACGGGGCGGACGAGCTGGCGGGCTGCGACGACCCGGACTGCTCGACGTACTACCTGTGCTCGGCCGACCTGCAGATCGAAGGCCACGACCAGTGCAACGACTGCATCGACAACGACAACGACGGGCTGGAGGACTGCGAGGACACCGACTGCCTCGACAGCCCCTTCTGCGACAACCCCTACGAGATCGAGGCGGGTGAGCGGTACATCGACGTCGCGCTCCGGTCCGGCGGGATCGTCACGTCGATCTGCGCCGAGGAGTTCAGCGGCCTGGTCCGGGAGCTCGGGCTCAACATCAGCGGCCTGCGCACGATCTTCTTCCTGACCGCGTGGCCGGAGATCAGCTCCATCAAGGTCTACCTCGACGAGCAGACCGAAGCGGCGCTGCTGACCGAGGGCTACGAGTACGACCCGGTCGAGAACCGGATCATCTTCACGGAGGAGACGGTGCCCGCGTCCGGCCGGACGATCATCGTCACCTACACCCGCTCCAACACCCCGCCGACCGAGCAGACCGAAGAGGAAGAGCCGGCCGAGGGGGAGGGCAGTTGATGCTCCGCGCGCTTCAAATCGCTGTGCTGATCGGCCTCGCGTCGACGCTCCTGTGGTCCGTCGGCTGCGAGCAGGCCGACTGCGACCCCGCTGCCAACGACTGCCCCGACGGGCAGGTCTGCACCGACTCCGGCAGCTGCCAGGTGATCGCCTGCAACAGCTCGCTGGACTGCCCCATCGAGGCGTGGTGCAACGCCAGCAACGGCCAGTGCGAGCAGGGCTGCCTCAACGACCGGGACTGCCTGCCCACGCACCTGTGCGATCAGGAAGAGAAGACCTGCTACGAGCCGGGGTGCCGCAACACGGACCTGGACTGCGACCTGGGCCAGTTCTGCAACGAGGTGTCCGGCCAGTGCGTCGACGCGGGTGACCTGTACTGCAAGGAGTGCAGCAGCAGCCAGGACTGCGTGTCCGACAACAACATCTGCGTGATCATGCCGGGCAGCAGCTCGACCTACTGCGCCGTGGACTGCTCCGGCGGCCAGGAGTGCCCGCGCGGCTACTCCTGCGTACGCATCCGCGGGCCCGGCGACGTCACCATCGGCTTCGGCTGCATCGCCCAGTGCTGGGAGATCAACCAGGGGCAGGGCCAGTGATCCGCCGGCTCCTGTTCCTCCTGCCGTTCGTCGCGGCCACCGCGCTGACCAACGGCTGCCCTCCGCCGGTCACCGACGACGACGACACGGGGCCCGAGTGCACCAACCCGGACGCGCCGGTGGTCCTCGGCAACGAGGTCGAGGACGGCCAGCCGGTCGGCTTCGCGGTGCAGGTGGTCGCCCAGGCGACGGACGACGACGGCATCAGCACCGTCAGCCTGTACTACCGGACCGAGGGGCAGTCGGGCTTCACGTTCACGTTCATGAGCAACGAGGGGACGGGCGACCCGAGCATCTACGTCGCGGAGATCCCCGCGAGCGTCGTGCAGGACCCGGGGGTCGACTACTACGTGCGGGCGACCGACTCCCGCAGCGGGTGCCAGGAGGAGTCCTTCTGGCCGGACGCGGGTGAGTCCGAGCCGCTCAACTTCCAGACCCAGCTCGACCTGCAGCCGCTGCCCTTCTACGAGTTCTTCGAGGCCGGCGACTGCAGCGGCGAAGGCGCCGATCCCGAGGATATCGGCTGGGCGGGCGCCATCGAGTCCTTCCCCCAGGGCATCCACGCGTGGCGCCTGAGCGACCGATCGCCGTTGAGCGGGAGCTGCGCGGCGTTCCACTCCGAAGGCATCCCCGGCGGCTTCTGGGACTGCCCCCCGCCGGACGGCACCGGCACGATCGAACGCCAGAACTGGCTGATCTCGCCGCCTGTGGACATGTCGGGCAAGGCCGACATCTTCGTGCGCTGGTTCGAGCGGCACCTGACCGCCGGCACCTGCGCGGAGGTCCACGGCCTGTACGTGTCGGTCGGCTCCCCCGACCCGTCGGTCGGCGACTACGTGGCGGTGTCCGCGGAGCTGCCGTTCCCCGGCGAGGCCTGGACGTCGTCGGACTGGTACGACCTGAGCGAGTTCGCGGGGGCCGAGCGGGCCTACGTGGCGCTGTACTACCAGGGCGGCGCGGCCGGCCGCTGGCAGATCGACGACCTGTACATCGGTGAGCCGCTCGCGGACCTGCAGCTCGACTCCGCGGGCCCGCTGGACGGCGCGGTGGGGCCGGGCAGCAGCAACGTCGAGCTCGACGTGACGATCGTGAACGTCAGCGACGACTACGGCGCGGGGGCCCTGACCGGCGTCCTGTCGACCGCCGACCCCCAGCTGACGGTGTCCGGCGGCACCCAGACGTTCGGCGCGGTCGCGCCCGGCGCCT
Organism: uncultured Rickettsiales bacterium; assembly: GCA_964416435.1. Lineage (GTDB taxonomy): Bacteria > Myxococcota_A > UBA796 > UBA9615 > UBA9615 > CAYQEG01. The sequence continues at coordinate 95,604 of CAYQEG010000002.1, read as the reverse complement.
CGGTCGACAGCGACGGGCCGTTCCTGTTCGACGTCTCGGGCGCTCACGCGGACAACGCCTACCTCGACTTCGCGCTGACGCTGGACGACGGCGAGGGACACACCTGGACCATCCCGATCCGGCTGCTGATGGGCGAAGAGAGCACGCTGGTGGTCGAGTACGACGCGTCCGGCGGCGCCGAACTCCAGCTCGAGCTGGGGCACGGCCCCATCGCCGCCCCCGACTTCGCGGTCCAGGCGACCTCGGTCGACCTCGCGGGGGCTGACTGGGAGCTGACGCTGACGGAGCAGGCGACCGTGCTGCCGCCCGGCCCCGGCTCCTTCCGGTGGCACCTCGAGGCGACGGCGAGCGGCACCACCTCCTCGACGCTGGAGGACGTCGTCTTCACCGTCGGCGGGGTCGAGTACACCGCGGACGCCGACGATGTGCCGGTCGAGCTCGCCCCCGGCGAGTCGGTCACCCTGCAGATCCCGCCGCCCCCGGTGCTCATCGCCGACAGCTGGGGCACCACCCCCGACCCGGTCGGCCCGGGCGCGTCGGTCGCCCTGTCGAGCTTGCTGCTGCGCAACGACGGCGCGACGACGGCGGGCCCGGTGGGCTGCGTGCTCGGGAGCTCGAGCAGCGACGCCACCGGCTTCGACACCGCGCCCGTGACCTTCGGAGACGACCCGATCGCGTCGGGCGAGGCGGCGCTGGCGGACGGCGAGTTCCACTTCGACATCGCTGCCGGGCACAACGACGACTCGTCGATCCCGCTGACGCTGCTGTGCACCGACGGGGCGGACACGCTGACGTCGACGTTCGAGCTGCCGGTGCCGTACGCACACCCGGTCGTGGGCTCGATCCGGATCGACGACAGCGACTTCGACGAGGACGGCCTCGCCGATCCCGGCGAGACGGTCGAGGTCTTCATCACCGCGCTCAACGCGGGCTCCGTGGTGACCGACGGCGACCTGACGGTCGAGGTCGCCCAGGGCGTCGGGAGCACCGCGCCGGACTTCCTGGTGGGCGTGGGAACGCTCGCGTTCCCGGGCGGGCCGCTGGACCCCGGGGCCGAGGTGGAGTCGGCCGGCTCCTTCGAGATCGGGCTCGGCGAAGACAACCGCCTCGGCGACTCGGTGGTGCTCGACCTGACCTGGGAGGCGGGCGACGACACCTGGACCGAGACCCTGGTGGTGGAGGTGACCGGCAAGCCCTGGACGGACTGCCCCGAGGCCCCCGACCCGGAGGGCGACGTGCTCAACGGGCAGGCGTTCGACATCGCAGGCTGCGCCTACCGGAGCGACGGCGAGATGCTGCAGGTGCGGCTCGACTCGTACACGCCGTTCCCGGCCGACATCGCCTTCGTCGATTTCTTCTTCTACGAGGTGCCGTCGCTGTACTCGGTCGAGACGATCGGCGGCGTGGCGGACTTCGAGAGCGGCTGCGTGTTCGGCTCCGACCTCGAGGAGAGCGAGCCGATCGCGGTCGAGTTCGCGGGCAACTCGATCACCGCGCGCGTCCTCCTGGACGACCTCGCCGAGATCGGCGGCAACGTCCAGGTCGCCTTCGGCGCCGGCAGCTGCCCCGACGTCTACTTCTGCGACACCTACCCGCCCGGCGCGCTGCTCTTCAACATCGAAGAGGGGCAGTACAACTGCGACGGCGGCGACTTCATCCCGCTCAACTGGTAGCGCGACCGCCGCGCACACGAACCGCGGGATTCCGGCATCTGCGATAGACTGTGCATGTTCCGGTAGTCCGGAGCGGATGGAGAACTGCCGATGGCGACGCTCGCACTGCCGGACGGGTACCACCTGTCCCTGTCGATCTCCCAGTCCCTCTGGGCCGACCTCCTGGGGGAGGCGCTGCCGATCCAGGTGGCGCACGGCGACTTCGACCTGATCGACTCGGGGCGCAAGCTGCTCGCCGCGGCCGAGGACCAGGTCAAGGGCCTGCTCACGGGCGCGACGGACAAGCTGGACGAGGCTCCGGTGCTCGGCAGCCCGATGGTCAAGGGGGTGCGTGGCCGCATCCGGTCGGTCGCCAAGCGGGGCGCCGGCTTCGCCCGGAGCCGCGTGAAGAAGAACCTCATGGTGGACGGCAAGTGGCGCGCCCGGGTCTCTCGGGACGGCAGCCAGTTCACGTACCACGACGCCGGCGTCACGCTGGACGCGCGCGCGGTCTTCGAGGTGGAGGGGACCGCGAAGCTGCTCGGCGAGCAGTTCGAGATTCCGTTCGCCATCGCCAAGGGCGTCTCGGCGACCGCGTCGCTGAGCGAGGTCGGCTTCCAGCGCGACCGGAAGCAGCTCGAGGGCCGGATCGGCGACGTGTCGCTCTCCCTGGGGGACTCGCTGCCGCTTCGGCTCCTGAAGGTCGTCGCGGACCGCCTGATCGACAAGCAGATCGACCGGTTCAACCCGCTGCCGCTCATCCCCGGCTCGACGCTGGAGAACATGATCACGCCCGGGGACGGCCCCCTGAAGCTGACCGCCGGCATCGAAGACCTGCACGTCGGCATCAACGAGCGAGACCTGACGCTGTCGGTCCGCTTCGCCTTCAAGGGCTCCGGCGTCGCTGCCTGAGCTGGGAGCTCGTAGCCTCCTGTGAGGGTCTCCTACTCCGTCGACGGGCCCGTCGCCCGGCTGACGATCTCCAACCCCGGCCGGGGCAACGCCCTGTCGCCGTCGATGATGCTCCAGCTCGCCGACGGCCTGCGGGAGGCGGAGGTCTCCGGCGCCCGGGTGGCCGTGGTCGCGGGCGCGCCGGGGCGGGCGTTCTGCTCTGGCTACGACCTGGCGAAGCTGCCGTCGGGCCCGGGGGAGGGGACCTGGAACGAGCGCTTCCCCGAGCTGACGGCGATGCTCGCGGCCCTGGACCGGTTCACCGGCGTGCTGATCGCCGAGGTCAGCGGCCACGCGATCGGCGGCGGGGCGCTGCTCGCGGCCGGCTGTGATTTCCGGGTCGCCCAGTCGGGGGCGACGTTCCGCATCCCGGCGACCCGGCTGGGGGTGATGTACCCGCTGGAGGGGATCCAGCGTCTTGTGGCGCTGATCGGCCTCGGGCGGGCCACCGACGTCCTGCTCACGGGGCGGGCCGTGTCGGCCGAGGAGGCGGTCGCCTGGGGGCTCTACCGCGAGGTGGTGGAGCCGGACCCGCTCCCCGGTCGGGTGCGGGCGCTGGCCGAGGATCTGTCCGAGCGGGCGCCGCTGGCGGTCCGGGGGCTGAGGGCGGTCCTGCGCGCCGACGGCGTGGTGGCCACGGACCGGGTCCGAGCGCTGCACTCCGAGTGGACCGGTCGCTGCATCGGGAGCCGGGACCTCGTCGAGGGGCTGGACGCGGCGCGGGAGCGTCGCCCACCACGCTTCGAGGGGCGCTGATGGGGGGCTGGGTCCGAGGTCATGTCCTGACCCCGCTGCCGACGGGCGGCGTCCGGTTCGAGCGGGACTCCCTGCTCGGCTGGGACGATGACGGACGCCTGGTGGCGCAGCAGGGCACCGGCGGCGGCGGGCCGCTGCTGATCCCGGGGCTGATCGACTGCCACGTGCACCTGCCCCAGTACCGGGTCCGGGGTCGCTTCCACGAACAGCTGCTGCCGTGGCTCAAGACCCACATCTGGCCGGAGGAGGAGCGCTTCGCGGAGCGGAGCTATCGGGCGGAGGTGACCGACGAGTTCCGGGAAGGGCTGCTCGCCGGAGGCACCACCGCGGCGATGGTCTACGGCTCGCCCGAGGAGGACTCGACGCACGCGGTCCTGGAGGACCTGGCCCCGCTGTACACGGTCGGCGGCGACGTGTTGATGGACCGGAACGGCCCGGCCTCGCTGCTCCGCCCGACGGCCGATGCGCTGGAGGGGGCGCGGGACCACGCGGCGCGGTTCGGGGGGCGGTACGCGATCACCCCGCGCTTCGTGCCGACCTGCACGGAGGAGCTGATGACGGGCTGCGGGGAGATCCTGTCGGGCGGCGCCGCGCGCCTCCAGACGCACCTCGCGGAGAACCCCGACGAGTGCGCGTGGGTGGCGGACCTGCACCCCGAGGCCCGCTCGTACCTCGACGTCTATGCCCGCGCGGGTCTGCTGAGCGAGCGCAGCGTGTTCGGTCATTGCATCCACCTGGACGACGAGGACCTGCGGCAGCTGGCTGCGTCGGGAGCGTGGGTGGCGCACTGCCCGACGAGCAACGTGGCGCTGGGGAGTGGCCGAATGCCGCTGGAGCGGCTGCGCCGGTTCGGCGTGCGCTGGGCGCTCGCGACCGACGTGGGGGCGGGGCCGGACACCTCGATGCTCGACGTGATGCGGTGCTTCCTGGAGGTCCACCAGGGGCAGGCGGAGGTGCGCCCCACGCACGCGCTCCGAGGCGCGACGCTGGACGCGGCGTCCGCGATGGGCGCGCCTCGCCGAGGCGCGCTGGTCCCCGGGTGGGAGGCGGACGTCGTCGCCCTGGAGGTCCCCGGCGGGCTGCGTCGCTCCGAGTCGGGGGAAGACGCGCTCGCGCGCGTGCTGACCGAGTTCGAGGGCCGCTACGAAGAGGCCGTCCGCACGGTCTGGATCGGTGGCCAGGTGGTCCGGAACGCAAACGAGGGGCCGGTCCGCTGACCAGCCCCTCGCTCGGGAAAGTGGTGGGCAGAGAGGGAGTCGAACCCCCGACACGGGGATTTTCAATCCCCTGCTCTACCGACTGAGCTATCTGCCCGATGGGGTCGTCGACCCCGTCGGCCCGTCTCCGAGGAGCCGAGCGGCGGGAATCTAGGAGGCTGTTTCACCCCTGTCAACCGGGGCTCGCCACACAGCCGCCCACGAGCCGCAAACCTCGTATAGAGTGCGCGCCGCTGTGCGGAACATTCATCTCATCCTGGTCCTCCTCGGCTCGTTCGCGCTGGCTGGCTGCGGGAACGTCTGCGATCGCATGTGCGACGCCCAGGCCGACATGATCGAGCGGTGCCTCCCGACGTGGGACACCTCCTGGTCCGAGCTGTCGTACTCCGACCGGACTGACTTCGAAGACCGTTGCCATGCGGTCTGGGGCGACGCGGCCGAAGAACTGGACGCGGACGATCCGGAGCGCGCCGAGATCGAGCGGCGCTGCGAGCGTGACCTCCAGACCGCCCTGTCCGACATCGACTGCGAATCCCTCCTTTCCCTCGACCCCTGACGCGGGCAGATGTCGGCGTGCGTTGATCCCCGGGGGGCCTTCTCCTATAGTGCCTCCGCTTCGCGCCTCAAAATCCGTCTAAGTGCGCGATTTCTGACAGGAATTTGACATGACCAACAAGCTGGCGCTGCTCGTCTGCCTCTCCTTCGTCGCCGTGGCCGCCACTGGCTGCGGCAACGACTGCCGGACCTACTGCCGCAACCAGGCGAACTTCATCGACACCTGCCTGCCCGAGTTCGACCAGGAGTGGTCGGACGTGGGCGAGGGCAACTGGGCGAACCAGGGCCAGTTCGTCACGGGGTGCGCCGAGCAGATCGACTCGCACATCGTCGAGGAGATCGAGGAGACCTGCGCCGACGCGGCCGACGAGGACGTCCAGGACTGCGAGAACACGGTCGAGCAGGCCGTGATCCAGATCTGCGGTGAGCACGTCAACGACTTCAACCTGTCGTGCACCAACTTCTGGACCTCGTCGACGGACTTCACGCCCGGCGAGTTCGTCCCCCCGGAGCCCGAGGGTGACGACGACGACGCAGGCGACGACGACGACTCGGCGGTCGACGACGACGACGCGGGCGACGACGATGACTCCGCCGGCGACGACGACGACGCGACTGACGACGACGACGCGAGCGACGACGACGACTCCGCCGCGGGCGACGACGACGACTCCGCCGCGGGCGACGACGACGACTCCGCCGCGGGCGACGA
>CAYQEG010000002.1:80044-89661 GCA_964416435.1 uncultured Rickettsiales bacterium | reverse complement strand
CGACGACAGCGCTCGATAGCTTCAAGCTCCGTCTGAACATTCTTCGGGCCGCCGGTGTCCGATCCTGCGACGGCTTCGTCCCCTGCTCCGCGCGTTGACGCGGGTGTATGAGAACGAGTACCGTCCCCCCGTGCGGGTGCACACGCGGGGTGAGGTGTGTCGCGCGCGTACCTGAAGCCGCTTTCGCCCGAGAGCAAACCCGGAGTTCCTCGATGACTGGACGTCGCTCAATCCCGCTGCTCGTCGGGCTCGCTCTTCTGTGGACGAGCGTCGCGCTCGCGCAGGCCGATGGCGAAGACGCGGACGAGGAAGCCCCCGCCGCCGAGGTCGAAGACGCCGAAGGCGAAGTCGAAGCCGAGGGTGAAGAGGGGGCCGAAGAGGCCGCCTCCGAGCCGGCCCCCGCGGCCGACGCCGACCCGGAGATGAGCATCTTCCGGGAGCTCAAGACCGTCGAGAGCGAGGTGGACGACCTCAAGGAGAAGGTCTTCCAGAGCAAGGCGCGGCTGCTCCTGCTCGAGGAGAAGGTCATCCGCGGCGTCGTCTCCGGCGCCAAGGCCGTCATTCGTCACGTGAACAACCTCGGCCCGGCCTACGCGCTGGAGTCGATCACGTACTACTTCGACGGCAACCCCATCTACCAGAAGACCAACGTCGGCACGAAGGGCGCCCTCTCCAAGGAGAAGAAGGTCCAGATCTTCGAGGCCAACGTGCCCCCCGGCAACCACACGCTGTCGGTGACCGGCCTGATCAAGGGCCGCGGCGCCGGGCTCTTCGCGTACCTCGCCGACTACTCCTTCGAGTTCTCGTCGTCGTACAGCTTCGTCGCTCAGGACGGCAAGACCACGCGCCTGGACGCCATCCTCTACAAGAAGGGCGGCGCCCTCGCCGAGTACGTCGAAGGGCCGACCATCGAGTTCAAGCTGCAGGACGGTAAGGCGAAGGACGACGACACCTCCTCCGAGGGTGACGCGGGAACCTCCGAGGGAAGTGGAACCTAGAGCTCCCATGCATTCGCGGATCACGATCTTCGCGGCTGCGTTGGGGCTGGGGGCTTTCCTCGCCGCTCCGACCACGGCAGTCGGCCAGGCCCGGAGCAGCGCCGCGTACGACGCGGACCTCGCTCTGATCGAAACCGAAGTGCTCGGGCTGGAGCGCCGGATCTCGGCGCTGCGCGCCGACGTCTCCGGCGGCTCCCTCACCCGAAGCCCACGCATCATCGGTGAACGCTTCGCCGAAGCGAAGTACGCCTACCTCGTCGAAGACTACGAGCGCTGCGCGCTGATCTTCTGGTCGCTCCTCGAGAACGACGACCTCCAGGGCGACCCGCGCCGCAACGAGGCCCAGTGGTACATCGCCGAGTGCCTCACGTTGGACGGCAACGTGGTCGCCGCCCGCGATCGCTTCCAGCGGATCGTCGACCAGGGGCCGACCCACCCGTTCTACAGCGACAGCCTGCTCAAGCTGATCGAGCTCTTCGGTCGCACGGGCGACGTCGACCGGTTCAACGAGTACTACAACCGCTTCGTCCGCTCCTCGATGGACGACAGCCCCACGTCGCTGCGCATCCGCTACGAGATGGGCAAGACGCTGTACCGGCAGGGCAAGCTGCAGGAGGCGCAGTCGATCTTCGCCGCGTTCCCCCGGGGCTCGACCTACACCCCGCAGGCTCGCTACTTCAGCGGCGCGATCGTCGTCGCCGAGGGGCAGCTGGCCCTCGAGGACGCCGACGAAGACCTGGCCCGCCAGAAGTTCAGCCAGGCCGTGACGATCTTCCGTGAGGCGCTCACGCTGCCCCGGTCCACGTCCGACCACCGTCGCGTCAAGGACCTCTGCCACCTCGCCATCGGCCGCCTCTACTACGAGCTGGGTGACATCCCCTCGGCGATCAACGAGTACACGCAGGTCCAGGCGGACAGCAGCTACTACGACGACGCCCTGTACGAGATGATCTGGGCGAACGTCGAAGCGGCCTCCCAGATCACCGAAGGTGGGGACGGCGCCCTGGGCACGTCGTTCGAGCGGACCCGCAAGTACGAAGAGGCGCTCCGGGCGATCGAGATCTTCAACCTCGCGTTCCCCGACGACCCCCGCGAGCCCACCCTGCGCCTGCTCGCCGGCCACGTCCGGGTCCGCATGGAGCAGTTCGAGAGCGCGATCGAGCGCTACGAGGACGCGTCGGAGCACTTCCGCGAGCTCAAGACGATCGTCGACGAGATCGTCTCGAGCGGGGCCGACCCGATGATCTACTTCAACCAGCTCGTCGACGAGGACTTCGTCGCCGAAGCCGACCTCACGGTCCCGCCGGCCGCCCGCCGGCAGGCGTCCGGGGACGAGCGGGTGGCCCACGCCGTCGCGGTGTCCGGGGACCTGTACCGCCAGCAAGAGGCGATCGAGGACGCGTCGGACCTGCTCGACGTCCTGGAAGAGGCGCTCTACCAGGACAACAGCGAGGGGCTGATCCAGACCTACCGCCTGCACCGCCAGCAGCTCTCCTCGGCCGAAGCGGCCGGGCTGCTCCTGCGCTCGCGTCTGATCGAGACGGAGATCGCCTGGCTCGAGTCCAACCTGCCGCCCTCCTCCCGCGGTGACCTGCGGGCCCTGCAGGACGACATCGACGACGCCACCGGGAGCGCGAGCAACGTCTCGGCCCGCCAGCAGGCCGCGATGGAGCGCCGTGAGGCCTTCAACCTGCAGGCCGAGGCGGTCGAGACCCGGATCTATCACACCGAGTTGGCCGTCAAGGACCTGCTCGGCCGGCTCGTCGCGATGGAGGAGTTCCTGTTGGACGCGCGCGCCCGCGGGGAGCGCACGCGCGACCAGGAGATGGAGGCCCGCGCCGAGATCGAGGCGGAGCGCGCCGACCTGACGGCGACGCTCGAGGTCCTGGAGGACCTCAAGAAGCGGCTCGAGCCGCGTGTGCTGACCAGCGCGCTGGGCTCCCAGGTCGCAGGCGACGAGGCCAAGGCCCGCACGACCGACGCCCGGGGCCGCCTGGCCCGCATCGAGGGCCGGCTCGCAGGATTGCGTCGCTCGGTGAGCGGCGGGACGGACTTCTTCCGGCGGCTGGACGCGGCGCGCTCGCGCCTCCTCGACCTGGAGCGGATCGCGGGCGACGCGCGCGTCGCCATGGACACCGCCGAAGCGGCCGAGGTGGACGACATCAAGGGTGAGGTGACCTTCCAGCGCCGCATGGTCGGCGAGCTGGACGGCGAGGGGCGCGAGATCGGCATCGACAACCAGCGCGTCTCCGGGCGCATCGGCGAGCAGGCGTTCGTCAACGTGGCCGACTTCTACGAGGACATGTTGACCCGCGCAGACATGGGCATCGCCGATGTCTACTGGTACCGCAAGGAGACGACGAGCAAGGAGCGCGAGGATCTCGCTCGCGAGAAGGTCCGTCGCCTCCGAGCTCTCGAAGACGCGTTCCGCGCGGTGCTGGGGGACCGATGATGGCTCGTTACGCACCGGCCGTAGCCGTACTTGCCGTCCTGCTCGGGTCGCCCGCGCAAGCGGCCACCGACCTCGAGCGCGCGCAGCAGGAGTTCACCTGCGACCCCGAAGCGGAAGAGGAGAAGGAGGCCGTCCAGGACGACCTCTTCTCCGAGAACGACCTGCCCGAAGTGGTCCGCGACGCGTTCGGCAAGGTCGGCGCCACCGCCGAGGCCGACCGCCAGGCCGGCGACGACGACGACTCTGCGGACGCCGACGACCTCGAGCCGCTGGCCGAGGGCCCCTCCGAAGAGGAGCTGCAGGCCTACCGCGACGCAGTCGAGCGGTACGAAGAGCGGGCCCTGGAGTTCGCGACCGAGGTCAACCGCATCATCTCCCGCAAGTACAGCGAGGAGATGGTGGAGCTCCGCGACGGCTACGAGCGGCTGCTCGGGCGGGCCGACCTCGAAGAGCGTCAGCTGCGCGACCAGGCGATCGAGGCGCACGAGAACTTCGTCGACGGTCACCCCGACTCGCCGTACACCGCGCGGCGCATGTTCCGCCTCGCCGAGCTGTACTTCGAGAAGTCCGACGAGGACTTCCTGACGGAGAACGAGCGCTACGACGAGATGGAGATCCTGTTCGACGAGGGCAAGGTCGACTTCCTCCCGGAGCCGCCCCAGAAGGACCTCCGTCGCTCGATCGCGCTGTACAAGAAGATCATCCGGAAGTTCCCGGACTACGACGAGCTCGGCGCCGTCTACTACATGCTCGGCTACTGCTACTCGGACGAGTCGAGTCGCCACCTCGACCCCGAGCGGGCCGAAGCCACCTACCTCGCCTTGCTCGACAACGTGGAGTCGAGCCCCTACCGGGCCCAGGCCTACTTCCGGTTGGGCGACCTCTACTTCGAGGAGAACCAGCTCGACCGGGCGCTGTACTACTACCAGACGGTCGTCGAGGAGTTCGAGGTCGCTGGCGCCGGCGGCGTCGACGGCGAGTTCGCCGACGGCACGCAGGAGCGGCTGTACGAGCTCGCCCTCTACAAGCTGGCCTGGGCCTACTACAAGGTCGATGATCTGCCGGTCGCGATCGGCCGCTTCCAGGAGCTGCTGGACTGGGCCGAGCGCAAGGAAGCCCGCACGGGCCGGGAAGCGGACCTCAAGCCCGAGTCCATCCGCTACCTCGCGATCTCGTACTCGGACCTCGCGCTCGAGCAGGACATCTCGCCGATCTCCTACGCCATGTCCTCCCTGGAGGACCGGCGGGACGCTCCCTGGGCCTTCGACGTGCTGATGGAGCTCGCCTCCATCCTCAAGGACCAGGCGCGCTTCGACGAGGCGATCGCGGCCTACCAGACGCTGCAGCAGCTCCAGCCGCTGCACCCGATGGGGCCGGAGTTCCAGAACAACGTCATCGTCCTGTACCAGAACCTGATCCCGCCGGACCCCGACGCGGCCGCCGCGGCCCGGGTGCAGCTGACCAACACGTACGGCCTGGACAGCCCCTGGTACGAGGCGAACCGCAACAACAAGGACGCGACGGCCCTCGCGACCCGGTACATCCTCGAGTCCCTGCAGTGGGTCGCCTACGCGTACCACTCCAAGGCCCAGGAGTCGGGTGACCCCAACGACTACCTGCTCGCTGCTCGCAAGTACGTCGAGTACCTGGAGCGCTACCCGTTCGCCGAGAACGCCTACGAGCTGAACTACTACCTGGCCGACTGCTACTTCTGGGTCGGCGAGATGAAGTTCGAGCGCGACGACGGCACCATGACCAACGGTTGGGCCGAGGCGATCGACCAGTACGCCAGCCTCTTCGGCTTCCCCGAGGACGCGCATCGCAAGGACGCGATCCTCGGGATCATGTTCGCCTACAACTACCTCTGGAAGGACGCTGGAGCGGGCATCGCGGACACCCCCGAGGCGCTCGCCAACATCGCCCCGCCCCTCGGCCAGAAGGTCCAGTTCAGCACCATCGAGATCACCGATCTCGAGCGCAACTACATCCAGTCGGTGCGGTGGGTCGAGCGCGAAGTCCCGGAGTACGAAGGCCTCGCGGTGCTGCTCTACGACATCGGGCAGATCTACTACTACAAGAACCACCTGGGTCGAGCCCGGGCCACGTTCATGGAGTTGATCGAGAACCACCCGAAGACCGACATGGCGTCGTTCGCCGCGGGCCACATGGTCGACTCCTACCGGTTCACCGGTGACCTGGCGCGGATGCGCGAGTACACCGAGCGGTTCGCCATGCTCGACCTCGGCGCGGACGAGGTCCTGCGCGAAGAGCGCAACCTCCTGTTCAGCACCCTCGCCAAGCAGAGCCTCTTCAAGGATGGCGAGCTCAACTACGGCCTCGGCCGGTTCGAGTGCGCGCTGCTGTCGTTCCTGGAGTACTACGAGCTGTACGGGGACGAGGGCACCGACACGGAGCCCGCCCAGATCGACGACATCGTCTACAACATCGCGCTGTCGTACTCGAAGGTCGGCAAGGCGGAAGACTCGACCCGGTACTACGAGGTCCTGCTCGACCGCTTCCCCCATTCGCCGCAGGCCCCCAAGACGTTCTGGAAGATGGCCCAGAACTACGAGCTGCTCTTCGAGCTGGAGAAGGCGGTCGGGTACTACAAGGACCTGATGGAGTTCCACCCGACGCACGACGACGTGCCCAACGCGCTGTACAACTCCGGTTTCCTCGCCATCGGTCTCGAGCGCTTCGGCGACGCCGCCAAGGCCTACGAGCGCTACCACGACACCTACAAGGAGCGACCGGAGGACGAGGAGGTCGCGCCCCTGCTGCTGTACCGGGCCGCGGAGCTGCAGGAGGCCGACGGCAACGCCCGCGAGGCGAAGCGCCTCTACAGCAAGTGGCTGGAGCTGTACGGCGAGACCGACGCCGACCGCTGGGTGGAGACGAAGTTCAAGCTGGCCGAGTTCGCCCGCGACGCCGGCAAGAGCCGGGACGCCGACCGCCTGCTGGCGGAGATCCTCGAGTCCTACCCGGTGATGCGGGAGGAGCTGATCAAGGACGGCGGCTCCGTCGGGCTCAAGATCGTGGCCGGGCTGGCGTTCGAGCCGCTGCTCCTGGAGTTCGATGAGTACGCGACGATCAAGATCCCGGACACCCAGGACACCGCGGAGCTGCAGGCGGTCGTCGACCTGAAGATCGCCAAGAACACCGAGTTCGCCCAGAAGATGGACGACTTCGTGGTCCAGTACCCCGACTTCGAGTGGCAGACGGCGGCGCTGTACTACAAAGGCCTGAGCTTCACCGAGCACCAGCAGACCTGGCTCCGGGCGCCCAACCCGTTCGACGGCGACTCCGAAGACATGGACGAGGTGGACCGCTTCTTCCTGTACTCGGACATGCTGCTGCAGCGCGCCGAGCCGTTCGAGGCGACCGCGACCGAGGTCTACAAGACGGTGGTGTCCTTCGCGACGGAGAAGAAGCGGTACACGTCCTGGGTCGGCCAGGCGCTCGAAGCGCTGAACAAGATCGACGAGAACCTGTACCCGGTGCCGAAGCCCGAGAGCACGACGGTCGTGCCGTCCGACTCGGCGATCCTGCCGCCGCTGATCGAGGAGATCGAGTCCACCTCGTCCCTCGTCCCGGTCGATGATGGCGTCCGGTTCGCCAAGGTGGAGGACTCGCCGTGAGCCGCCTCGCCGCCTTCGCCGCGGCCGCCGCGCTGCTCCTCGTCGCCCCCGGGGCCTCCGCCCAGGACGAAGAGGCGCCGGTTCGCCAGACGTCGCCCGACGGTCGCCTCCAGCAGCTGGACGCGGCCGGAAACCCGATGTTCGACGCCGAAGGCAACCCGGTGTGGGAGCCGACGGCGGAGGAGCGGGCCCAGTCCCTCTTCGCCGAAGCGGTCGCCGAGAGCAAGGGGCTCGCCCCCGGCTCGACGATGTGGCAGCTGTCGGTCGCCCGGAAGCTCGAAGAGGCCCTCAGCCTCAAGCCGGACTTCCACGAGGCTCGCTACAACCTGGGCATCGCCTACCTGCAGGGGAACGACGTCGAAGGGGCGGTCCGCCACCTCGAGCAGGTGATGGACGCCCGGCCCGACCTCACGGACGCGCGGGTGGCCCTGGGGGTCGCCTACGAGCGCCAGGGGCGGCTCAGCCAGGCTGAGCTGCTCTACGGCCAGGGACTCGGCCAGAGCCCCGACAACGTGGACCTGCTCAACGGCCAGGCGCGCGTGCTGCTCAAGCGCGGCCGACCCGACGACGCGAGTCGGGCCGCCCGGGCGATCCTCCGGATCAACTCCAACAGCCTCGACGCGTTCAACACGCTCGGCCTGGCCTACATGGAGCTCGAGCGATACGAGACCGCCCGGTTCGTCTTCCAGAAGGCCAAGAGCCTCCCGGGCGGCGACGCGAGCGCGATGCTCGAGGCCAACCTGGGCCTCGTCTACTGGCGGATGGGCAAGGAGTTCCAGGCCACGGCGTCGTTCGAAGCTGCGCTGGCGCTCGACCCGAACCACGTCGGCGCCCGCGTCAACCTGGCGCACCTGCGGCTCGTCAACCTCGACTACGCCGGCGCGCACGAGCTGCTGGAGCCGGCCGCCAAGCAGTACGCGGGGAACGAGATCATCCAGCTCAGCTACGCGGTGTCTCTGCGAGGCATCGGCAAGCTGGAAGAGGCCGAGGCGATCTACGAGCTGATCGCGGGCGACCCGGACAGCGACCTGCGGGACGAGGCGCTGCTCAACCTGGGCATCCTCCAGGGTGACTTCCTCAAGGACTACGGCTCCTCGATCGACACGTACAACGAGTACATCGCCGTTCGAGAGACGCTCGGCGACCCCGTCGGCGAAGACGACCCGGTCCACGAGTACATCGGCGAGATGGAGAAGCTGAAGCGGAAGGAAGACCGCCGCCGTCAGAGAGAGTCCGAGAGCACGCCGGCTCCCGAGCCGGAGCCCGAGCCGGCTCCCGAGGAGGCCCCCGCCGAAGAGGGCGCGGCCCCCGACGATCCCGCCCCCGCGCCCGACGGAGGACAGTAAAGTGACACGTCGGTACAATGGCTCCGCATTGAGATTCTTCCTTGCCCTGGTCGTCGCGTCCCTGGTGCCCTTGATGGCGGCAGACGCAGACGCTCAGCGCAAGAAGGTCGTGTTCGGCGAAGAGACCGAGGGAACCGAGGTCATCGGCGCCGTTCACAAGCCCGAAGTGGGCTACATCATCACGCGACAGGAGCAGGAAGATCTGGAGACTCTTCAGCTGAAGGAGAGCTTCCTGCCCAAGATCGTCAAGTCCGTGGAGAAGCAGCCCTTCTGAGAAACCTCGTACGAGGCTTCCCCCAACAACGATTTCCTTGTAAAAGGTCCCGGTCGCGCTACCCCCCACGTGGTCGTACGACCCCCGAAAGACCCTGAACGCGCGTAGTTACGCCAGGAGGTGCCTGCCCCATGATGTTCGTGTTGGACTTCTTCCGCGAGGGAGGTGAGTTCATGTACATCATCCTCGTGATCTCGGTCATCGCGATGGCGACCGTCATCGAGCGGGGATACATGATCCTCTTCCGCTACAACATCAACGGCGCGGCCTTCATGGCCCAGATCCAGAAGCTGGTGATGGCGAACAACATCGATCGCGCCATCAAGCTGTGCAACGCCGAGAGCAACTCCGCGCTGACGCGCGTGCTCAAGGCGGGTCTGACCCGCGCCAACCGGTCAGCCCTGGAGATCCAGAACGCCGTCGATGAGGCGACGCTCGAGACGATCCCCATGCTGCAGAAGCGGACTCCCTACCTCGGCATGTGGGCGAACGTCGCCACCCTGACGGGGCTGCTCGGGACCATCTCCGGTCTGGTCATCGCCTTCAAGGCGGTTGCCACCGCGGCCCCCGAGGAGAAGCAGCAGATGCTGGCCCAGGGTATCTCCGTCGCCATGTACACGACCGCGTTTGGCCTGGTCGTCGCGATCCCGACCATGATCGCGCACTCCATCATCGCCAACCGTACGGTCAAGCTCATCGACGAGATCGACCAGTACAGCGTCAAGCTGATCAACCTTCTGACTGCCCGTCAGCGCGGCACGCTGAAGGAGGATGGCGGAGAGGGCTGACGCCCAATCCGTTATTCGGGAGCATTTCGGGAACCTATGCGCGCGCCCCCGGGCCCCAGTCCCCCCGGCCCCCCCCAGACCGCGGAGACAGGGGCCAAGAGCGGCCCCCCGCCCACAGGTG
>CAYQEG010000002.1:0-80034 GCA_964416435.1 uncultured Rickettsiales bacterium | reverse complement strand
CGCGCCGCCGCGCCCCGCCCCCGGCCCCCCGCCCCCCCCCCCCCCCCCCCCCCCCGCCCTTCCGGCTGAGAGAGGCTCCATGAGCGACCACAAGCCCTCTGATCGACGGCGAACCGGATCTCAAGACACCGAGATCCCGGAACTGAACCTGCTTCCGTTCATGAACCTCATGACGCTGCTGATTCCGTTCCTGCTGGCGTCCATCCAGTTCGTGACGCTCGCCGTCATCGACTCCTCTCTTCCCGCGATCGGCAATCCGCAGCCGAGTTCGGAGGAGGACGAGGACGACACCCCGCCGCTGAACCTGACCGTGGGTATCACGGACGAGGGCTTCACCGTCGCCGGTAGCGCGGCGGTCCTGGGGTGCGAGAAGGGTGCCGCCGCGGGCGGCCCTGGCGGCGTCACCGACGACAAGTGCACCACGATCCCGCTGACCAGCGACGTGAAGTACTGCGGAGACACGGTCTGCCGCGGCGACCCGGCCTGCGTCCCCAACAGCGTCACTCCGTGCCACGACTTCAGCGGCCTGCACGACTTGATGGTGCAGCTCAAGGAGGTCGACGCCAACGGCGACGGCAAGCCGGACTACGACGAACCCTGTGATCCTCCGGAGCCGAAGCCCGAGGGCTGGGCCCCGCCGGAGGTCTGCAACGTGATCATCGCGCCGAACCCGGAGATCTACTACTCGGTGATCGTCGGTGTCATGGACGCGTCGCGCGACTACAAGAAGGAAGGCGAAGCCGAGCGCTCCCCGCTGTTCCCGTACGTAGTGGTCGCCGGCGGCGTGAAGTAGGGGATCGACATGGCCAAGCGCAGAAAAGGTGTCGAGGACGCAAAGCTGAACATCACCAGCTTGATGGACATCATGACCATCATCCTGGTCTTCCTCCTGAAGAGTTACTCGACGGAGGACATCCAGATCGCGCCGTCCGAGGACCTGAGGCTCCCCGTCTCGAGCTCCTCCAAGGCGCCTGAGCTGGCGGTCAACGCCGTCGTCTCCCAGTCGGGCATCCTCGTGGACGGCGTCAAGGTCGTCGACGTCTCGGGTGGCCAGGTGGGCGACGAGTACAAGCGTGGCACGCTGATCTCCCCCTTGTTCGACACGCTCAAGGAGAAGGCCGACGAGGCCAAGGCGATCGCTGAGAGTCGTCAGACGATCTCTTTCTCCGGGCGGATTCTGCTGCAGTGTGACCGGAACATCCCGTTCAGTCTGGTACGTGAGGTGATGTACACCGCGGGCCAGGCGCAGTTCGCAGAGTTCAAGTTCGTCGTCTACAAGGGGGGCGAGTAGCCCCAGGGTCGACACGAAGCCCGCAAAAGGGGCACACTGGGGAAGAGAGTGGTGTTGCCTGGGATGGCCCCACCCGCGCCCGAGAGGACCTGAATGGCGGCGAAGCCTTCAAGCGCGCGAGGACGACGTAACGACAAGGGGTCGGCCCGAGGCCGCTCTGCGCCGGAAGCGAAGATCCTCCGCATTGGCGTGATCCACAACGGACGGATCATCGAGGAGCGGCTGGTTCCGGCCGGCAACCCCGTGACGGTGGGTGAACACCCCAAGTGCATGGTGGTCGTTCCTCAGGGTGATGCCTCTCCGGGTAAGCGGTTCCCGCTCTTCGAGCCGCGAAGCGGAGGCTACAGCCTCAACTTCACGACGAAGATGCACGGCAAGGTCTCGATCGGCGACAAGATCGAGACCCTCGCCACCCTGGGCAAGAAGGGGCGAGCCAAGAAGAAGGGCTCGCACTACAACCTCACGCTGACCCAGAGGAACCGGGGCAAGGTCTACGTCGGTGACTACACCGTCCTGTTCCAGTTCGTCGCGCCTCCCCCGCAGCCGGTCCGCCGGCGCAACGCGGACTTCCGCGCCTGGCGTTGGGAGGACGTCGACTGGGTGTTCCTGGCGATCCTCCTGCTGTCGGCGCTGCTCCACACCGCCGCGGTGATCTGGATCGAGAGCCAGCCCCCGGCCAAGAACATGCGGCTCGAGGACTTCCCCGACCGCTTCGTGAAGCTGATGCTCCCGCCCGATCCTCCGGCCGTGGAGGTCACGCAGACGGACGAGGGCGAAGGCCCGGACGCCGCCGCGGACGAGCCGGCGACCGAAGAGGCCGGCCCGGAGCCGACCGCGGACGAGGGCGCCCAGGAAGACGAGCCGGCCGAGGTCGAGTCCGCTGAAGATCGGCAGGCGAGGCTCGAAGAAGAGGTCTCAAGCCAGGGTCTGCTCGCGATCATCGGCACCGCCGGCAGCACCGAATCCGGCTCTGCCGTGGCGGATCTCCTGTCCGACGCCGGCAGCCTGAGCGAGGACGTCGGCTCGGCGCTCGCCAGCTCGTCGGGTGTCGCGGTCGCGCGGCGCGACGCGGACCAGTCCGGTCTGCGGGGCGGCGGTGGCGGCGACGAAGCGGCCAGCGCGGGCGAGCTCGGCGGCGCGGGCGGCGGCCCCGGTGGTTCCGTCGAGGCGACCCAGGTCGAGATCAAGGGCAAGGTCGGCACCGGTAGCGCCGACATCGTCGCCAGCAGCCCCGAAGACACCTCGTCGGTGCAGCGCACCATGAAGCGCTACACGGGCCGAGTGAAGCAGTGCTACGAGCGCGAGCTCAAGGGCAACCCGGACCTGGCCGGCAAGGTCACGGTGTCGTTCGACATCGATACGTCCGGCAACGTCAGCGGCGTTCAGGTCGCGGCCAACACCACCGGGAACGACAGTCTCGGTGAGTGCATCAAGAAGGTGGTCGCGCGCATCCGATTCGTCCCCCCGCCGGAGGACGACATGGAAGTCGCCGGCTACCCGTTCATTCTCGCCAAGCAGTAGACGCTTCGGCCTCAGGCTTCGTTGACAAGGTCCGATATGGGACCCATACTGGTCGAATGTGGCCCCGGTCCGCTGCAGGTGGAGGTCCACGTGTCTCGGAGTAGCATGATGACGCTGAAAGGCTGGATTGCAGCCGTGGGGGCCGCTGCGCTCCTGGGTCTGGCGATGCCTGCCGTCGCGCAGGATGGTGAGCCGGGCACGGCCACGGCCGAAGAGATCACCGGCGCTGGACTGACCGAGAAGCAGAAGACCGACTTCGTCGAAGCGACGGTCGAGCAGCTCGATGAGGCGAAGAGCCGGGTGCTCGGGATGATCGAGGAGGCCCAGAAGGCCAACGACATCATCCTGCTGAACTGCCTGAACGAGAAGCTCGGGCTCCTCAAGGGACTTCACAAGGTCGCCGTCGATGCCGAAGATGGCCTCGCGGAGGCGGTCGCTCGTGAGAATGCAGACCTGCAGGAGCACAACTTCCGCAAGTCCTTCATCGCTCGCGAGCAGGGCGAAACAGTTGCGGCCGAGGCTGACGCGTGCCTCGGCCAGGTAGGGACCTCGTTCCCGGGTCAGACCCGGGTCGTGGTTCGATTTGATGGGGATCCGGTCGCAGACCCGGACTTTGGGGCGGCAGAGGGCGGCAACAGTCGCCCCCCAGATGCTTCACCGACCGGCGAATGACCTCCAGGATTTGATCCCAGCGGCGGAATAAGGCACAACCGGGGTGCGCTTGCAGGGGACGGCGGCGGCACCATGGCGAAAGCCAGCGGAAGCGGAGTCGGGGAGTGATTCGTAGTACGGCTCGACGTTTGCGGTTGCTCGCCCTACTGGCGTGTGCGGCCCTGTGCCTGCCCGGCGCGGCTTCGGCCGCGGACGAGAGCGGCGTCCCCCTCGGTCCGCTCATAGCCAAGCCGTCCATCTCCGTCGAGCTTGTCTACGACTCCAACGTCTACCGGCAGCAGCAGGCCCCCCAGGCCGACCTCGGTCTCCAGGCCATCCCCCGCATCGGACTCGTCTTCCCCGGCGAGTCCTTCCGGTGGGAGCTGAACGCGCACTACCGCTTCTTCACGTACTTCAACGTCGCGGGGCGCAACCACGACGACCTCCGGGATCTCGCCAACTTCGGCATCTCCACGTCGTTCGACCTCGGCCGCCAGGCCAAGGTCGGCTTCTGGATCGCGCCGCGGTTCTACAACCGGCGCGGCGCCCGGGGCGCGGACATCCAGCCCGAGCAGGGCAGCGACCTGGCCTACGAGCTGGGCGTGGTGCTGCCGCTGGAGCTGCGGTTCCGTCCGACTCAGGCCTTCCAGATCGGCGTCGACGCGCACTGGCAGTACACGCGGGCGTTCCACCCGATCTTCGACCCCAACCCGACGGTCCTGGGCCAGCCCCACGACGTCGGCGGCGGAGTCTCCCTCGACTGGCGCTTCTTCCCGCGGTCGCACTTCTTGATCGACGCGGACGTCGGGCACGTGTTCCAGGGACCGGCGAGCCCCGTGCGCTCGGACACCCCGGTCGAGAACACGTACTGGCGCGCGCTGGTCGGCATGAAGGGCGACATCACCCGCAAGCTCTCGATGATGGGCTTGATCGGGTACGGCAACGTCTACCTGGGGCAGTCGCTCCGGGCGAAGAACCTGTCGGGCATCGAGGGGCTCATCGGCCAGGCGGAGATCGCGCTTCGGCCGATCACGACGCAGCGGCTGGCCCTCGGCTTCCGTCGAGACTTCAGCTTCCGCTACTACGCGTATCACATCACCGATACCCAGGCGTACTTCAAGTACAAGGGTCTCATCGCCTCCCGCCTGCAGATCCAGGCCGACGTCACGTACATCTACCGTGACCTCGAGGGGAACGACGGCGGTGACGATGGCATCCCGCGCACCGAGCACCAGCTCAGCGCGGGCGCTCAGGTCGACGTGTTCATCGCCGACTGGTTCGCCGTGCTCGCGGGGTACCGGTTCAGCATGGTGAACCCCTCCTCGACCAACCAGGGCGAGTACATCGACAACCGGGTCAACATCGGCCTCCGCCTCGGCTTCATGTAGCCGAAGCCGGACCGGAGGCGCCCGATCTCTGCGTCACTCGCTCCTCGCGTACTGAAGTACGCCACGTCGCTCCTTCCTTGACCTCGGACGCCTCCGGACCGGCTACGCAGCCCGGCCCCGCCCGTGATTCGCCTTTCCGGTAGCATGCGGCGCCATGAGCGCTGAGTATTTCGTTCACGAGAGCTCGTACGTCGATGATGGGGTCGAGATCGGCGCCGGTACGAAGATCTGGTTCTTCTGTCACGTGCAGGCGCGGACGACGATCGGCGAGCGCTGCATCTTGGGGCAGAACGTCAACGTCGACTGGGACGTCACGATCGGCGACGGCGTCAAGGTCCAGAACAACGTCTCCATCTACAAGGGCGTCACCATCGAGGACGACGTCTTCCTCGGTCCGTCCTGCGTCTTCACCAACGTCCTGAACCCGCGCGCCCACGTCGAGCGGAAGGACGAGTTCCGGCCGACCCGGGTCGGGCGGGGCGCCACCGTGGGGGCCAACTCCACGGTCGTCTGCGGCAACGACCTGGGGCGCTTCTGCATGGTCGGCGCGGGCGCGGTGGTCACCCACGATGTGCCGGACTACGCGCTCGTGGTCGGCGTGCCGGCGCGCGTCGTCGGCTGGGTGTCCGAGCACGGCGAACAGCTCGAGTTCGACGCTGACGGGCGCGCCGTCTGCCCCGGCACCGGGCAGGTCTACCGCCTCGGCGAGGGGCGGGTCACACGGGAAGGCGACGATGACTGATCGCGACCTTGGCCTCGGCGTCGTCGGGGCTGGCTACTGGGGCAAGAACATCGTTCGCAACTTCGCGAACCTGCGCGGGGCCCGCCTGCTCGGCGTCGCCGACCTGGGCGAGCAGAATCGGCAGCGTGCGCGCTCGCTCGCCCCCGACGCGGCGGTCAGCGATCGGTTCGACGATCTGCTGGAGAACAAGGCGATCGACGCGATCGCCGTGTGCACCGGCGCCGCCTCCCATCACGCCCTGGCCAAGGCGGCGCTGCTGGCGGACAAGCACGTCTACGTCGAGAAGCCCCTCGCGCTTCAGGAGGATCACGCCGAGGAGCTGGTCCGCATCGCGGAGGAGCGGAAGCTCATCCTCATGGTCGGTCACCTGATGATCTATCACCCCGGGATCCGCTGGATCCGCGGGCAGATCACGTCGGGCGAGATCGGCGACGTCTACTACCTGTACTGCCAGCGGCTGAACCTGGGCGTCGTGCGAAAGGACGAGTCCGCCTGGTGGTCGCTCGCCCCCCACGACATCTCCATCGTGCTCTACCTGCTCGGTGGGCTGCCGATGCACATCAGCGCGCGCGGCAACTCCTACCTGCGTCCGGCCAACGAGGACGTGGTGTTCGCCAACCTCCAGTTCGGGGGCGGCCAGATGGCCGAGATCCACACGTCGTGGCTCGACCCCCACAAGATCCGCAAGCTCACCCTCGTCGGCAGCCGCAAGATGGTCACGTTCGACGACACCGAGCCCCGCGAGAAGATCCGGGTCTACGACAAGGGGGCCGACCGCCAGGTCGACTACGAGTCCTACGCCGACCTGATCTCGCTGCGCCAGGGAGACATCTGGATCCCGAGCCTGCGCATGAGCGAGCCGCTCCAGCTCGAGTGCCAGCACTTCGTGGACTGCGTGCGGTCCGGGCGCGAGCCCGAGACCCCCGGCCGGCAGGGCCTCGACGTGGTCCGCATCCTGTGCGCCGGGCAGCGCTCGATGGCCGCGGACGGCGCCCCTCAGCCGTGCGGTAGTGCCTGACGGGCCGGGCCGCCGGATCGTCGTCCAGCCCATCGGAGGCCTGGGCGAGATGGGCCACCACCACCTCGCCGTCGACCTCGGCCCCGACTCCTTCGCGATCGACTGCGGCGCCCTCTTCCCCGGCAAGAACGACCCCGGGATCGACCGCATCGCCCCGCCGGTCGGCCCCGTCGTGGAGCGGGTCCGCGCCGGCCGAATGCGCGGGCTGCTGCTGACCCACGGCCACATCGACCACATCGGCGCCCTCGGCGAGCTGCTGCGGGTCGTCCCCGACCTGCCCGTCTACGGCACCGACTTCACGCTGCGCCTCGCTCGTCACCAGCTCGCCGACGCGGACGTCGGCGGCAACCTCGTCGAGGTCGCCCGGGGCCAACCGGTGCACCTCGGTCAGACGGAGGTGCGCTGGATCGGGGTGACCCACTCCATCCCCGACGCCTCGAGCGTCGCGTTGCGGTCCCCGGCGGGGACGGTGGTGCACTCGGGCGACTTCCGGATCCAGGAGGCGCCGCTCCTCGGCCCCCCGACCGACGCCGACGGCTTGCGAGAGATCGGGCGCCTCGGCGTGGACCTCGCGCTGGTCGACTCGACGGGGGCGGGCAGCGCCGGCTCGACCTTGCCCGAGGCGGACGTCGCCGACCGGATCGCCGAGCGCATCCGCGATGTGCAGGGGCTGGTGGTGATCGCCAGCTTCGGCTCCCACGTCGAGCGGGTCGTCGCGTGCGTGCGAGCGGCCGAGCAGGTCGGGCGCAATGTGGGCCTGTACGGCCGCTCCCTCGAGCGGATCACCGGCATGGCGCAGGCGGCGGGGATCTTCTCTGTGAAGAACACCCCCTTGCGAAGCGTCGAACAGATCATGGGAGCGCCCCGCCACGAAGGTCTGCTCGTCGTCACCGGGACCCAGGGTGAGTTCCGGGCGCCGATGGTCCGGATCTCGCGCCGCGAGGATCCGAGGGTGAAGCTCGGGCCCGGCGACTTCGTCGGGTTCTCTGCGCGCGTCATCCCCGGCTCCGAGACGGCGGTCGGCGCGGTCGTCGATCGCCTCCTCGAGGCCGGCGTCGAGGTCCAGGCGCCCTGGGGCCGACACCTCCCGCTCCACACCTCCGGGCACGGCCGCCGCGACGAGATCGCGGCGTGGCTGTCCTGGGTGCAGCCCGACTTCGTGCTCCCCGTGCACGGTCAGCCGTGGCACCTGCACGAGCACCAGGACCTGCTCTCCGGCCTCGGCTACGGCGCCGACCGGGTGCTCTCGGCCCGCACCGGCCAGCGGCTGTCGCTCGACCTGGGCTCCCGGACCGCGCGCGTCACATCCGCGGACGCGGGGGAGCAGGTCTTCCTGCACGGCAAGATCGCCTGGCCGGCGTCCGAGCCGGCGCTGTCCGAGCGACGCAAGATGGCTCGGGTCGGCTCGGTGGTCGGCGTGGTTCGGTGGGGGCGGGCTGGCCCCGGCGAGATCGACGTGATCAGCCAGGGGGTGTTCGCGAGCGACGAACGCGAAGCCATCGAGGCCGAGATCGCGACCCAACTGCGCGAGGTGCTCAGTTCGCGCAGCAAGCTGCCGCCATCGGCGGCGGATCGTGAAGAGACCGCGCGCATCTTCCTGCGTCGCCTGGTCAAGCTCCGCACGGGCACGAAGGTCCAGTGCAGGGTGCAGATCCGGCGTATGGTAGAAGATGTCGAGGTTTGACGCGGAGATCGATGCCTTCTCGTACCGACAAGCAGGAGTCGAAGCGGGCCCGGAAGAAGGCCCCCCCGGCGAAGAAGACCACCCGGGTGAAGCGGGGTAGCGCGCTGATGAGCCGGGACCGCACCAGCCGGGTGCGGACCTCCATCCAGTCGCTCCGCCGCCGACGGGCCGCCCTCGGGGTGGACGTCGTCGCCCTGGGGGTCATCGGCTTCGGCATCCTCCTGCTGCTCAGCGTGCTCAGCTATCACCCCGCGGACACGCGGGTCGGCACCTGGGGCGTCATCGAGAGTGACGCCGCGGTCCACAACTGGGTCGGCCCGTTCGGGGCGGCCATCGCCGAGGGGTTCATCTCGCTGTTCGGGGTGACCTCCTTCCTGCTCCCCCTGCTGCTCGTGCTGTCGACGGTCTCGGTGCTCGGGCGGCGCTCGCGTCGGCCGCGGGTCGGGGACATCGCCGGGCTGCTCGGCGTCGCCACCTCGCTCGCGATGCTGGTGCACCTGGCGTTCCCGGACGTGCCGTTCCGCGGAGACGTCGTGCCCGGCGGGGGGTGGTTCGGAGAGCTCCTGGCGGGCCTGTTCGTCAGCCAGGTCTCGACCATCGGCAGCTGGGTCATCGGCCTGACGCTGCTCGGCGTCAGCGCCCGTCTGGCCTTCGGCATGCAGCCCCTGACCATGGGGCGCGCCGCCGGCCGCAAGGCGGGGGCCTGGCTGAGCGTCGCCGCCGCCCGCGTCGCCGGGTGGCTCCGCGGCGTGCTCGGCGCGTCGGCCGACGGGGTCGGCACCGCGGGTCGAGGCGTCCGGGAGGCCTGGGAGGACTGGCGACACGAGGTCAAGCTGCGGCGCGAGGAGCGCAGCTGGGAGCGCGAGGAGCGTCGCCTCGAGATGGAGGAGGAGCGGCTGGAGCGGGAGCTCGCCGAGGACGACTCCATCGGCCTCGACTCCGCGATCCACGCCCCCGCCCCGTCGCGGCGGGATTCCCGGGTCCGGCGACCCAAGCAGCCGTCGATCACCCCGGCCCCGGCGCCAGCCCCGACCGCCGAGGTGCTCGCGCCGGTCGAGATCCTGGACGAGGCGAGCCTCGTCGCGGAGCCGGCTCCCTTCGAGCCCGAGCCCGTCGAGGAGGTCGAGACCGACCCGGGTCAGCGGGTGGACTCGATGCGCGGCGCGACCCAGCGCGGCGTCGTGCACGCCGTGATCGAGGTGGGCAAGGGAGGTGGCCGCTCCCAGGCGGCCCCCGCGGCCAAGGTGCCGTCCCCCAACGACAGCAAGCCCCGCATCCAGCGCGCCGCCCCCAAGGACGACGCCGCGGTGAAGGTCGTCGAGCGGGTCGTGTCGGCGCGTCGCTTCATCCGCTTGCGCAACGAGCCGTTCGAGCTGCCGCCCCTGTCGCTGCTCAACCTGCCCCCCGCGGGGGAGCAGGAGGTCGATGAAGAGGAGCTGGAGGCCCAGGCCGCCCGGCTCGAGGAGACGCTGCAGCACTACGGGGTGGTCGGCCGGGTGACGGACATCCTGCCGGGGCCCGTCGTCACGATGTTCGAGTTCGAACCGGAGCCGGGCATCAAGGTCAGCAAGATCGCCAACCTGGGCGACGACCTGGCGATGGCGCTGCGGGCGGTCAAGGTGCGCATCGTCGCGCCGATCCCCGGCAAGGGCGCGGTCGGCATCGAGATCCCGTCGGCCGAGCGGGAGACCGTCTTCTTCCGGGAGATGCTCGCTTCGAGCAAGTTCCGCAAGGCGCGCATGCGCCTGCCGCTCGCGCTCGGCAAGGCGATCGACGGCTCCCCCGTCTGCTCGGACATGGCGAAGATGCCGCACATCCTCGTCGCCGGAACCACCGGCTCGGGCAAGTCGGTGTGCGTCAACACGGTGCTGCTGTCGCTGCTGTTCCGGCTGCCGCCCAACGATCTGCGGCTCATCCTCGTCGACCCCAAGATGCTGGAGTTCAGCATCTACGACGGCATCCCCCACCTGCTCGTGCCGGTCGTCACGTCCGCCAAGAAGGCGGCCGCAGCGCTGCACTGGGCGGTGCGCGAGATGGAGCGCCGCTACAAGGTGCTGTCCGCGATGAGCGTGCGGAACATCGCCGGCTACAACGCCAAGGCGGAGCAGCTGCAGGCGGAGTGGGAGACGTACGAGAAGTCGCTCCCCACCGCGCGGCCGCTGGACAAGCCGGACTGCGGCCGGGCCCCCGGCGAGGACACCGTCTGCTTCCGGTCCCACGGCGACGACCCGGTCGGGCCGCCGGACCGCATGCCGTCGATCGTGATCATCATCGACGAGCTCGCCGACCTGATGATGGTCGCCCGCAAGGAGGTCGAGGAGTCGATCGTGCGGTTGGCCCAGATGGCCCGCGCCGCTGGCATCCACATGCTCCTGGCGACCCAGCGCCCGTCCGTCGACGTGATCACGGGCCTCATCAAGGCCAACTTCCCGACGCGGCTGTCGTTCAAGGTGTCGAGCAAGATCGACTCCCGCACCGTGCTCGACACCAACGGCGCGGAGAACCTGCTCGGCCTCGGCGACGGCCTGTTCCTGCCGCCCGGCACCTCGGAGCTGACCCGGGTGCACGGTGCTTTCGTGTCTGACGATGAGGTGCAACGCGTCGTCGACCACCTCAAGACCCAGGGCGAGCCGCAGTACGTGGACGCCGTGCTCACGTCGCCCGACGAGGAGGGCGGCGCCGCCGAGCCGCTGGACGTGGACGACATGTACGACGAGTGCGTGGCGGTCGTGGCCCAGGAGGGCAAGGCGTCGACGTCGCTGCTCCAGCGCCGGCTGAAGCTCGGCTACAACCGAGCCGCGCGGATCATGGACCAGATGGAAGCCCAGGGGGTGATCGGTCCACAGGATGGAGCGCGCCCCCGTGAGGTCTTCGTCAAGCCCTATGACTTCTGACCGCGACCTGACCCGCCTCCTGTTCGGCGTCGCGATGGCGATGCTGGCGCTGACGCTCGTCGCCGCCCCGGCGTTCGCGGCGGAGCCGGCGAAGACGGTCGACGAGCTGCTCGACCGCCTCAAGACGACGTACGCGGACGTGCCGTCGGTCGAGGCCGACTTCGTGCAGACCAGCACCGGCATGTCCTACAGCGAGCCGTTCGTGCAGAAGGGGACGGTCGCGCTGGAGCGGCCGGGCAGCATGCGCTGGGACTTCGCGGAGCCGACGAAGCAGCAGTACCTGTCCGACGGCAGCACGCTCTGGGTCGTCAGCGAGGACGACCAGACCTGCACGATCTTCCGGCAGCTCGACGCCACGCTCGCCCGCTACTTCGACTTCATGACCGGCATGGCGGACGTGCGAGAACACTTCACCCCCAGCCTCGGGGAGGCGGTGCCGGGCCGCGACGTGCTGGTGTTGGAGCCCAAGCGCAGCGACAGCAGCATCGGGACGATCCACATCCAGGTGGACCGCGAGACCGGGCTGGTCTCCGGCGTCGTGTCGGTCAGCCCGTTCGGCGACCAGACCGACGTGCAGCTGACGAACATCCGCACCGGGCGGGACATCCCCGACGCCGAGTTCACGTGGGCTCCGCGGGACGGATTCCGCGAAATCGAAGGCTGACCGCGCCGGCTTCTGCTTGACCCGGACCCGATCCGGCTTCATGTTGCCCCGCCATGGCCGGCCGTCTCCCCATCATCCAGCCCTCCGCGACGCCGTCGCCCGTCGCCGCGCCCGAGCTGCGTGGTGATGGCCAGCGGGTGCACTTCGTCAGCCTGGGCTGCCCCAAGAACCGGACGGACAGCGAGGCGATGCTGGCGTCCCTCGGAGGGGCCGGCTGGGAGCTGAGCGACGACCCGTCGGACGCTGACGTCATCGTCGTCAACACCTGCACGTTCATCGACGCCGCCACCGAGGAGTCCGTCGACACCATCCTGGAGATGGCCGACTACAAGGAGCTGGGGCGGGCCGAGCGGCTGGTCGTCACCGGCTGCATGGCCCAGCGGCACCACGCGCTGCTCGAGGAGCAGTTGCCGGAGGTCGACGCGTTCGTCGGCACCGGGGACTACCACCGCATTCTGGAGGTGGTCGCGCCGGGGCGGGCGCCCGCGTCCGTCGTCGGGGAGCCGGTCTACGTCCAGGGGGGCGAGGCCCGGGTCAACACGCTGACCCCGTGGTCGGCGTACGTGAAGATCCTGGAGGGCTGCCCCCAGCGTTGCACCTTCTGCATCATCCCGCGCCTGCGCGGCGACCTGATGAGCCGCCCGATGGACGTCATCGTCGACGAGGCGCGCGCCCTCGCCGCGACCGGCGTCAAGGAGCTCAACCTGGTCGGCCAGGACTCCAACTCCTGGGGTCGGGACCTGGGACGGGCCGAGCGCCTGCCAGACCTGCTCCGCGCCCTCGACGCGGTCGACGGCATCGAGTGGCTGCGGCTGTTGTACAGCTACCCCGCGAAGTTCAACGACCAGCTCATCGACACGCTGGCGGAGCTGTCGAGCGTGGTGCCGTACATCGACATGCCGCTGCAGCACATCAGCAACCCGATCCTCAAGGCGATGCGGCGGGGCGTGTCACGCGACCGGACCGAGCGGCTGCTCGGCACCCTGCGGGACCGGCTGCCCGGCCTGGCGATCCGGACCGGGTTCATCGTCGGCTTCCCGGGCGAGACGGAGCAGCAGTTCGACGAGCTGTGTGACTTCGTCCGAGAGCAGCGCTTCGACAACGTCGGCGTCTTTACGTTCAGCCCCCAGGAGGAGACGCCGGCGGCGTCGCTGCCGGGGCAGCTGCCCGACGAGGTGAAGCAGGAGCGGCGGGAGGCGCTGATGCTCCTGCAGCAGGAGATCCACCTGGAGCAGTCCGAGGCTCGGGTCGGCAGCGTCGTGGACGTGCTGATCGAGGGCACCCACCCCGAGCAGCCGGAGCTGCTGTGGAAGGGGCGGACCCCCCAGCAGGCGCCTGAGATCGACGGGTGCGTCATCGTCACCGAAGCCGGCGACGCGCAGTTCGGCGACATCGTGCCGATGCGGGTGGTGCAGGCGGCCGGCTACGACCTGGTCTGCGAAGCGGAGTAGTTCGCTACTCCGGGAGGATCGCGATCGCCTTGACGATGGTCGCGATCAGGCTGCGCGACTCCTCGTCCAGGTTGCGCCACTGGATGCCCATGCCGGGGTTGGGGTTGTCGTCCCCGTCCCGCACCGGGTTGACCCACACGACCTCCCCTTCGACTTCGATCTTGTCATCGGAGCCGGGGGCCTGGAACTGGATGACGATGTTCGCGCCGGACGGCATGGGCGTGTCGGTCTCGATGAAGATCCCGCCCTTGCTGATGTTCTGGCTGTACTCGAACAGGAAGTTCCCGCCCGTGGCGTCCCGATAGTTCAGCTGGAGTCGCAGCGGCCTTCGCTGGTATTCCCGGTGGTCGTTCGCCATGGAGAGGTCCCCTTTTCGCGAGCAGCGACCGCCACTTGAGCAGCCCCATGGGGATCGTGTCAAGCCGAGGCGACGCCCCCCGAGGGCGCGGCGCGCGTCGGGCGTGCGCTCCGGCGGCACGGCACCTATGCTGCAAGTCGTGCACATTCGACGTTCGTCCCTGATCGCCGCCTTCGTCGCCGGCTTGCTGAGCGGTGCCGCGCTCACCGCCACGGCGAGCCACTACCCCTTCGACAAGCTGCACGTCTTCGCCGAGGCGCTGTCCCGGATCGACGCGTTCTACGTCGAC
This sequence comes from uncultured Rickettsiales bacterium, assembly GCA_964416435.1. Taxonomy (GTDB): domain Bacteria; phylum Myxococcota_A; class UBA796; order UBA9615; family UBA9615; genus CAYQEG01. The sequence goes on along the minus strand of CAYQEG010000002.1, from coordinate 66,083 downwards.
GACCGGAACACCGAAGAGCTGGTCTACGACGCGATCGGCGGGCTCACCCAGGGGCTCGACGATCACTCCGTCTTCCTCGATCCCGAGCGTTACCGGCAGATGCGGGAGCAGACGTCGGGCGAGTACTTCGGCGTCGGGATCGAGGTGGAGACGCGGGACGAGCGCGTCTGGGTCGTCGTCCCCCTCGAAGGCTCCCCCGCCGAGCAGGCGGGCATCGCGGCGGGGGACGAGATCGTCTCGGTGGACGACGCGTCGGTGGCCGAGCTGGGCACGGAGGCCGCCCTGGCGCGCATCCGCGGCGACCGGGGCACCGTGGTGGTGCTCGGCATCCGCCACGGCGGCGAGGGCGACGTCGAGGAGATCCCGGTCCGGCGTGACCGGGTGCGGACCCGCTCCGTGGACGCCGTCCTGCACGAGGACATCGGCGTCGTGCGGGTCGAGCGCTTCCAGCGCCAGACCTTCGAGGAGGTGCGCCGGGCCCTCGCCGAGCTCGAGGGGCAGAACGACGCGCCGCTCGCGGGCATCGTGCTCGATCTGCGCGGCAACCCGGGCGGCTACCTGAGCCAGGCGGTCGCGGTGGCCGACCTGTGGATCGCGGACGGCACGATCGTCTCGACGGTCGATCGGCGGACGCAGGCCCAGCGAGACGAGGCCCACGTGGCGGGCACCGACCTGGAGACCCCGATCGCGGTGCTGGTCGACTCCGGCTCCGCCTCGGCGGCCGAGATCGTCGCCGGGGCCCTCAAGGACCACGAGCGGGCGCAACTCATCGGCTACCAGACCTACGGCAAGGGGTCGGTGCAGATGTTCTTCGACCTCAGCGACGGGAGCGCCCTGAAGCTGACCACGGCGCGCTACTACACGCCGGCGGGGGACAACATCCACGGCTCCGGGATCGCGCCGCACCTCGCGCTCGGGGAGCGCGGGGCCGCCGAGCCGGAGATCGAGCTCGGCCCGCTGCTCGCGCGGCACCCGATCGACGAGGAGCTCGCGGTCGACCCCGAGCTGCACGTCGCCCTGGCCTGGCTGGCCGATCCTGCCGGCACCGAGGAGTTCTTCGCCCCGGCGGCGCCCTCCGCCGAAGCGACGGAGATCCAGGCCCCGCCGCCGGCCGAGTAGCCCCACAGGCGACCGTCATTCCGGGATCTGCCCGGGTGCTACGGTGGGCTGCGGAGGACGCACGTGGCCCCCGAGGACTCCGCCGGCCCGCCCGCCGAGCCGGGCACCGCCCCCGCCCACTTCAGGACCCCGTCGCCGTCGCCCGCGGACCAGCCGAGCCGCGCTGCGCCCGCCGCCGGTCGCGTCGAGTTCCAGGGCACCGACCGGTTCGAGATCGTTCGGCACGTCGGCTCCGGCGGCATGGGCGCGGTCTACGAGGCTCACGACCGCGAGCGGGGAGAGCGGGTCGCTCTGAAGACGCTGCACCGCGTCGGGCCGCTGGAGCTGTACCTGTTCAAGAACGAGTTCCGGTCGCTGTCCAAGATCGCCCACCCCAACCTGGTCTCGCTGCACGAGTTCTTCGCGACCCCCGAGATGTTCTTCTTCACGATGCAGTTCGTCGAAGGGGTCGACCTGTTGGGCTGGCTCCGCGGGGAAGGCCAGCCGCAGCCCGACGACACCGCAGCGTTCGTCCCCTTCATCGAGCCGACCGCCGCGGTGACCGACGAGGGGTTCGAAGCCCTCAGCGGCAGCTTGCCGTCTCAGTGGGCGTTGGAAGGGAGCGCGATCCGCCTCCCCGTCCGCCTCCTCGACGCCGACGGGCTCGCCAGGCTCCGGCCGGCCCTGGCGCAGCTCTGCTCCGCGGTCGACGCGATTCACAGCAGCGGCCGGCTGCACCGGGACATCAAGTCGGACAACGTGCGCCTCGACGCCGACGGGCACCTGCTGCTCCTCGACTTTGGCCTCGTCGCGGACCAGGGCGAGACGACGGTGCTCGATGGGCGAGGCGGCACGCTCGTCGCCGGCACCGTCAGCTACATGTCCCCCGAGCAGGCCCGGGGCGACGAGCTGACCCCGGCCAGCGACTGGTACTCGGTCGGCTGCATCCTGTACGAGGCGCTCATCGGCCGCCCGCCGTTCGACGGCGCTCCCCTCGAGGTGCTCAAGGCCAAGGCCGAAGGGGAGGTCCCGACGCCCCCGGAGCACCTGATCGCCGACCTGCCGGCGGACCTCCTGCGACTCTGCCGGGAGCTGCTCCTCCCGGAGCCGGAGGGCCGACCCTCCGGCGCGGAGATCCTGGCCGACCTCGGCTTCCCGGACGACGATGAGGAGTCGACGCTCAGCAGCACCTTCCGCCTCTCCACCGTCGACCACGACGTGGGGCTCGTGGGACGCGAGTCCGAGCAGCGAGCGCTCCGGGCGGCCCTCAGCGACGTCCACGCCGGCCAGACGCGAGCGGTCTTCGTGCACGGCGGGTCCGGCATGGGCAAGACGGAGCTGGTCTCTCACCTCCTGGACGAGGCCCGGTTCGACGGCGCCCTCGTGGTCGCCGCTCGGTGCCACGAGCGCGAGTGGATGCCCCACAAGGCGATCGACCCGATCGTCGACCGGCTCGTCCGCCACCTCCTTGAGCTGTCGACCGACGAGGTCCGGGCCCTGGTCCCGGACGAGCTCCCGTCGCTGGCGCGCCTGTTCCCGGTGCTCCACCGGGTCCCCGCGTTCACGTTCTCCCTGGCGGGGGCGACGGTCGTGCAGGAGCCCGTCGAGCTCCGGCGTCGGGCGGTGCTCGCCCTCGCCGATCTGCTCCGCGGCCTGGGCGCCCGGTCGCCGGTCGTGGTCTTCATCGACGACCTGCAATGGGCAGATCTGGACAGCGTGCGGATCCTCGACGAGCTGCTCCGGCAGCGGCTCGCCGCACCCCTCCTGTTGCTCGGCGCCTACCGGGACGAGGAGGAGCAGGGGGGTGACGTGCTGCAGGCGCTGGGCCGGTTGGTGCAGGCGAGCCGGGCGCCGTCGGCGGTCGCCCGGCTGGAGGTCGGGCCGCTGAGTGACGCCGACAGCCTCGCCCTGGCCGAGGCCTGCTTGAGTCGGATCGGCTGGAGCGACCACATGGCCGAGATGGTCGCGGCGGAGTCCCAGGGGGTGCCCTTCCTCGTCTCCGAGCTCGTCCGGTACCTTCGGGCGAGCCATGACGGCGCCGAGCACTCCTGGTCGGACGGCCTGACGCTGGACCAGGTGATCCGCGACCGCGTCGCGGGCCTCCCCGGCATCGCGCGCACGCTCCTGGAGACGGCCGCCCTCGCCGGTCGGCCGACGCCCCTGGGCCTGCTCGCCCGGCTCCGTGGGGTCGAGGAGCCGTCGAGGGTCGCGGTCTTCCTCGAGTCCCAGCACCTCCTGCGCCGCCTCGGCGGCGAGGGCACGGTCGACTGCTACAACGACCAGATCCGTGAGGCGCTGACGATCTACTCGTCGTTCGACGACCGGCACGCGGTCCACGTCGGGCTGGCCGACCTCTTCTGCGAGGCGTCCGATCCCGACGCCGAGCAGGTCGCGGTGCACCTGCTGGAGGCGCGGGAGGGGGCGCGGGCCGAGCCCTGGGTCCGGGCGGCCGCCGCCGCCGCGGAGCGGGCCCTGGCGTTCGAGCGGGCCGCCGACCTGTACGGGAGAGCGGCCGAGCTGCAGGAGGAGCCGGAGCAGCGCCGCGACCTGCTCGCCCGTCGGGCCGCGGAGCTCGTCAACGCGGGCCGAGGCCTGGCCGCAGCCGAGGCCTACCTGGCGGCGGCGGACGGCGCCCCCCAGCAGGTCGCCTGGCGCTGGACCCAGGCCGCGGCGGAGCAGCTCCTCCGGGCGGGCCGGCTGGATCGGGGGCGGGAGCTGATCGTGGAGGTGCTCGCCGCCGCGGGCATCCGGATCCCGCGCACCGAGCTGGGCACCGTCGCCGCGTTCCTGACCCGCCGGGTGGCGCTCTCCATCCGGGGCCTGCGCTTCGACGAGGTGGACGAGCAGGCGCTGACGCAGCTCGAGCGGGGACGGCTCGACATCGCGCTGTCGGCCGCCGAGGTGCTGGGGATGACCGACACCCTCGCCGGCGCTCTGATGCACGCGCGCAGCCTGCAGATGGCGTTGGCGGCGGGCGAGCCGCTGCGGGTGGTGCGCGCGCTGACGCTGGAGGCCGCCTTCGCGGCCGCCGTCGGAGGGACCCGCGATGACAGGGCGATCGGCGTCCTGGCGGTCGCCGAGGAGCTGGCCGCCCGCCTGGAGGACCCCCGGGCGAGCGCGCATTGCCTGATGATCCGCGCCCTCGTCGACTTCCAGGCCGGCCGCTGGGAGGAGTCCCTGGGCCACGCTCGAGCTGGCGTCGCGGTGCTCGTGGGGGAGTGCCGCGGGATGTCGTACGAGCTGGGCGTCTGTCGCGCGTACGAGCTCGGAGCGCTGGCGTGGCTGGGGCGACTCGAGGAGTTCTCGGCGACCAGCGACGAGTGGAGCGCCCAGGCCCGGGACCGGGGTGACCTCAACGCCGAGCTCATGGGCATGCTCGGCCCGCCGCGCCATCCCGACGCCCTGGCGGGGGACCTGGAGGCGGCAGAGCTGGCCGTGGTGGCGCTCCGGGAGCGGTGGCCGGATCCGAGGTTCGGGATCCTCGATGTGTACGCGAACCGGTCGCTCGCGGAGCTCGCGTTGCAGCGGGACGAGCCGGAGCGCGCGCTGGAGCTCGCCCGAGAGCTGAATCGCAAGCTGTTCCGCTCGGAGCTGAAGCGCGTGGCGGTCCTCCGCGCCGTCGCCTGGGACGTCCTGGGCCGGTGCCTGGTGGCGGCGGCCCCGCAGGGCCTCTCCAGGCCGCTGCGCGAGGCGTCCCGGTGCGCCCGTCGTCTCGATTCGATGGGCCCCGGCTGGGGCGTCGTGCAGGCCGCGTCGGTGAGGGCCGGCGTCGCGGCGCGGAGGGGCGATGGGGAAGAAGTCGAGCGGCAGCTCCGACTGGCGGTCGTCCGGGCCGTGGAGGCGGGGATGATGCTGCACGCTGCCGCGGCGCGTCACCGCCTGGGGCGCCTGCTGCCGGTGTCCGATGGGGACCGGATGGCCCACGTCGCCGCCGCCTGGTTCGCGGAGGCGGGGGTGGAGCGGCCGGCGGGGATCGTCCGCTGCCTCTTCCCGGGGGCCGGGGCCTCGACGGACGCCACAGGGACCGCCTCGGACCAGTAGACTCCGGCCGCGATGGCAGGCCAGCGCACCACCCTGTTCCTGTGGACCCTCGGGATCGTGACCGTCGGCCTGGCGGTCGCGCGCGGGGGTCCCCTGGCGTGGGAGCACCTGTTCCCGCCCCCCAGCGCCGGGGACACCGTCGCCGAAGCCGGCTCCTTCCCGGGGGCGGAGCGGGTGATGGAGGTCGTGCATCGCACCCTCGCGACGCTCGGCACGCCGCCGGAGGGGGGTGAGGAGCTGCTGCTGCTGCCCAAGGGGGCCTCGCCGAGGGGCCTGCAGGACTCGCTGAGGGCCGAGGAGCCGCTGGCCGGGTGCGAGGTGTACGTCACCCAGGTGGACGACCTCCTGTGGCGGCTGAGGGTGTTCGGGGGCGGCGAGCCGATCCTGCAGCGGGACGTGCGGCCGTGGCTGCCGGAGCGGCCGGTGGTCGGCGGCACCGATCCGCCGGAGCTGGCCTTCGTGGTGCTGTTCGACGAGCGAAACGACGAGCAGCTGCGCGCCGTCGGACGCTGGAAGTCGCCCCTGGCGATCGGGCTGTCGCCGTTCGCGCCCCACGCGATCGCGTCGGCGAGGCAGGCGGCCTGGGACAGCAAGGCGGTGGCCATCGTGCTGGACCCGACGACCGACCTCGCCGAGCAGCTGGACGCGGCGCCGGACGCCACCGTCGCGCTGCTGAGCTCACCGATCCCCGAAGGCGTCGGCCTGGCGGGCTGGATCGCACCCCTGACGGGGCGCGGCGTCGCCCTCGTCGACGGCCGATCCGCGTCGCCGGAGCTGTTGAGGGCCGCGGCGGACGGAGCGTCGGTGCCGTACCTGCGACGCGCGGGGCACCTGGTGGGGAGCGAAGCCGAGGCCGAGGTGCTGGCGCTGAACCGCACCGTCGTGCGCGGCCACGGGATCGTGACGGTCGACGGGACCGCCGAAGGCGTCGACCGCCTGGAGCGGTTCATCGACGCGGCGAAGGCGGACGGCTACCGGATCGTGTTCCCCGCCGAGCTCCTGCGGGACAGCCCTGGAGCGGCTCCCCCGTGACATCTCGTCCAGCCCTCTCCGCCTGGTGGGAGGGGTTCAGCTCCGGGGCGGGCCCTTGCGGGCGAACCGACGCAGCCGCTTGTGGTTGCGGACGAGCTCCCAGCCGGCCCGGAGGATGACCCCCGGACGGCCGCCGGACTGGTCGCCGGCGACGCGGGGGCGGTGGGTCACCGGCACCTCGACGATGCGCCCGCCCGCTCCGCGGACCTGGGCCAGGATCTCGGCGTTGACGAGGGCGCCCTCGCTGCGGATCTCGAGGCCGTCGAGCACCCGGCGGTGGAACAGCTTGAACGCGCAGTTCACGTCCCGGACGCCGACGTCGTACAGCGCGTTGACGAGGCGGCTCCAGGCGACGCCCGCGAGGCGTCGGGTGCGGGAGTCCCGCCGAACGGCCCGGTAGCCCGCCACCACGTCCCCGTCGTCGGCCTTCGAGAGCAGCGCGGGGGCCTCGCCGAGGTCGAACTGGTTGTCGGCGTCGCACAGCAGCACGAGGTCGCCCCGGGCGGCCTCCAGGCCGGTGCGCACCGCGGCGCCGTACCCCCGGCACCGGTCGTGCCGCACGGGGCGCACCCGTCCGTCGTCCTCCGACAGCGACGAGAGCACCGACCACGTGCGGTCGGTCGAGCCGTCGTCGACGACGACGAACTCCACCGCCCGGCCGTTGCTCCCCAGCGCGCGCAGCCCGGTGCGCAGCACCTGGTCCAGGTTCGCCTCTTCGTTGTGGGCGGGCAGGACGACCGACAGCATCAGCGCTGCACCGAGATGCCCGGCGGCACCGCCAGCCAGCTCAGCGGCTCCTCGGGGACCCGGCCCCGCCGGATCGAGAAGTGCAGCCGCGTCCGGCCCGACGGCGGCTCGCCCACCACGCCGAGCACGTCCCCGCCGTCGACGCGCTGACCGGGCACCACGTCGAAGCCCTCCGCGTAGCCGTAGACGGAGTGCCAGTCGTCGCCGTGGTTGATGATGCAGATCAGCCCGAACCCTTCGACCCGGGTGACCTTCGTGACGTGGCCGACGTGCACCGCGCGGATCGGGGTGCCCACCGCGGCGCGGATGTCGATGCCGTTGCCGGCGACCGTGACCGGGCCGACCACGGGCATCGGCAGCCGCCCCTGGCTGCGCTCGAAGGTGGAGGTCGGCGCCACCGTCTCCACGGCCAACTCCGGCGGCGGCTCCTCGCCGCTCAGGTCGAGCTGTACGTCGACCTGTTCGGGCGCCGGCGCCTCGATGAGGGTGGTGACGCGACGGCGATCGACCGGGTCGCGGACGCGCCCGAGCCGCGCCTGCCGCTCGTCCCGCTCGGACATCGCCTCCCGCTGCCGGAGCGACGCCTCCCCGGCGAACTGCAGCAGCGTCTGGCGCTCGGCGTCGACCTGGGCCCGAAGCGCCGCGACCTCCTCGCGGTGGCTCTCCCAGTCGGCCAGCTCCCGTCGGTCCTCCCGCACGATCCACCACAGGTAGCGGGCGTTGCGCAGCAGGTCGTGGGGGCTCTCGGCGTTGAACAGCAGCGGCAGGAAGCCGCGGTGGCGCATGCGGTACATCGCTCGGAGCCGCACCGCCATGCGAGCCTCCCGCTCCTCCATCCGCGCCTCGGCGTCGGCGAGGTCGGCCTCCAGCTCGGTCAGCCGGCCGTCGCGCTCGCGCACCCGCACCGACGCGTCGCGCAGCTCCCCCTCCAGGCGCATCAGCTCGATCTCGAGCCGCTCCAGCGCCGCCTTGTCCTCCGCCCGGCCGGCCGCGGCGTGGCTCGGGGCGAAGGCGAGCAGGCCGATCAGGGCGAGGGCCAGGGGGGCGATGCGGCTCACGACAGCCCCTCCACCCCGGACCGGAGCACCGAGGTCAGCGCGCCCATCAGGCCGACCACGAGCCCGGCGCAGACCAGCCCGAGGAGCAGCGGCGACGGCAGGTAGCGGACGAGGTCGGGGGCGAGCAGCATCCCCAGGCTCGCCTGCAGCTGCACGAACGCGTAGCGGTAGAGCAGCGGCAGCAGGCCCAGGGCGAGCAGCGCCCCCCCGACGCCCAGCAGCGCCCCCTCGACGAGGAACGGCGCCCGGGCGAACCAGCGGGTGCCGCCGACGAGCTGGATCACCTCCAGCTCGTCCCGCCGCGCGTGGATCGCCAGGCGGATGGTCGTGTTGACGAGGAACATCGCCGCGGCGAGGAGCAGCGCCCCCAGCACGATGGCGGACAACCGCAGCATCCCCAGGAACGTGTGGAACCGCTCCACCCACTCCTGGGACCAGTCCATGTCCGCGAACTCGGGCCGACTCAGCCGCGACGCGACCTCGGCGACACGGGTCGGCTCTTGCAGCTCGGGGCGCAGGCGCACCTCGAGGCTCGCGGGCAGCGGGTTGCTGTCCAGGTCGGCGAGGATGCGGTCCATGCCCTCGATGGAGCGGCCGAACTGCTCGAGCGCCTCGTCCGCGCTCACGTAGGTGACCGAGGTGACCTCGGGCATCTGCTCGATCTGGGCCTTGATCGCGAACAGCTGCTCGTCCGCCACGTCCGCCCGGAGGTAGCAGGAGATCTGGACGTCCGAACCCCAGCGATCGAGCACGTTGGACAGGTTGGTCGTCACGAGCAGGAACGCGCCGGACAGCAGCAGCACGGTGGCGACCGTGCCCACGGTGGCGGCGGCGAGCATCGGGTGCTCGCGGATGCCCTCCAGGCTGCGGCGGAGCGCGTGCATCACTCGCTCTCGCCCGTCTCTGCGGGACCGGCGGCCGCGGCTCGCCCCTCCGGGCCTCCCGGTTCGACCACCCGCCCCGCCTCGAGGCGCACGCGCCGGAAGTCCCACTGGTCGAGCTCGACGGTGTCGTGGGTGGCGACCAGCACGGTCGTGCCGTCCTCCCGGTGCAGCTCCACGAGCAGCTCGAAGATATCGTGCGTCAGCTCGGCGTCGAGGTTGCCGGTCGGCTCGTCCGCCAGCACGAGGGACGGCTTGCCGATGACGGCCCGCGCGATCGCGACCCGCTGCCGCTCCCCGCCGCTGAGCTCGCCCGGGCGTCGGGCGCCCAGCCGCGCGAGCCCGACCCGCTCCAGCACGTCACCGACCCGGCGGTCGATCTCGGCCCGGGGCGTGCCCGTCACTTGCAGGGCGAGCGCCACGTTGGCGTGGACGGTGCGGCTGGGGAGCAGCTTGAAGTCCTGGAACACGACGCCGAGGTTGCGGCGCAGGTAGGGCACCGATCGCGGGTGCAGGCGAGCGACCGATCGTCCTTCGACCAGGACGTCCCCGGTGGTCGGACGCTCGGCTGCGTACAGCAGCTTCAACAACGTCGATTTGCCCGCCCCCGAGGGCCCCGTGACGAACACGAACTCCCCCGATTCGACCGTCAGGTCGACTCCTTCGAGGGCCGTTCCGTGGCGGCCGTAGTGCTTGGTGACGGTCTTGAACTCGATCATGGGGTGCAGCCGCCGGGCGCGGCGGGGCATGATACCGGTGTCGAAGACCTGTGAAATCGTTGTGTAGGCGCACGAGTGCCCTTGACCTGTTGACACATCCTTGACAACTTCGACCCGCCTCACTCGTGGGGTCAGGGGCGCGGACCGCGTCCCCAACGGCAGGAAGACACCTATGCGCGAGCTCATCCTCCCCGTCTGTCCCTCGCTGACCGCCCGCTTCGCCGGGCTGCTGCTGGCTGCGTTCGCGCTGGTCGGGGTCGGTTGTAACTGCGGGATCACCGACAACACGGTGCTCGACGACGACGACTTCCTTCCGGATGACGACGACGACACCCAGGAGCAGACCTACGACAACGAGGACTGCTCCAACGGGCTCGACGACGACGGCGACGGCGCGACGGACTGCGCCGACACCGACTGCGAGGGCAACAGCAACTGCGCCCACGAGTGCGTCGCGGCGGAGGCGATCACCTGCGGCGACGTGCTGTCGTCGAACAACGGCGGCGCCGGCCACACCGACGCGGTGGACACGTACGACTCCTGCACGACGTGGGACGAGAGCGGCCCCGAGTACACGTTCAGCTTCAGCCCGACCACGACCGAGGAGGTGACCGCGGTCCTGACGGTCGCCGGCCACGGCAACCTCGACGTCTTCGTGCTCGAGGACGACGGCACCTGCGAGGGTGAGGACTGCATCGCCTACGGCGCGAGCACCGTGCACTGGACGGCGAGCGCGGGTGACGACTACCTGATCGTGGTCGACGGCTACGCCGGCGGGCAGGACAACTTCAGCCTGGAGATCCTCTGCCCCAGCGGCGGCGGAGACGGCGAGAACTGCTTCAACGGCACCGACGACGACGGCGACGGCGACGTCGACTGCGACGACCTGGACTGCCAGCTCGACCCGTACTGCCTGGACGAGGACTGCGCCAACAACCTCGATGACGACGGCGACGGCTACGTCGACTGCGACGACACCGAGTGCTGGGGCGACCCGGGGTGCGACGTCGAGGAGTGCGAGAACGACATCGACGACAACGGCAACGGCCTGGTCGACTGCGACGACCCGGACTGCTTCGGCTACCCGACCTGCAGCATCGAGGAGTGCCGCGACGGCCTCGACAACGACGGCGACGGGTACACGGACTGCGACGACACCGACTGCTTCGGCGACAGCGACTGCATCGACGAGATCTGCGGCAACGGGGCGGACGATGACGGCGACGGCCTGACCGACTGCGACGACGACGAGTGCTTCCCGGAGCCCGAGTGCGTCGAGGAGATCTGCACCAACGGCGCCGACGACGACGCGGACGGCGCGATCGACTGCGCCGACCCGGAGTGCACCGGCCACTCCGCCTGCGTCGGTGAGGACTGCAGCAACGGCGCGGACGACGACGGCGACGGCGCGGTGGACTGCGACGACTCCGAGTGCAGCGCCGACCCGGCCTGCAACTCCTCGTGTACCCCGAGCGACACGATCACCTGCGAGAGCGGCACCTTCGTCGGCAACACGGACACCGATCCCGACGCGACGGACGTCATCACGACGTACGGCTGCACGCCGAGCAACGAGAACGGCAACGAGATCATCTACAGCTACGTGCCCACCGCGAGCGGCGAGGTGACGTTCAACCTGACCGGCCTGGACGCCGACCTCGACCTCTTCGGCCTGCAGGACAGCGGCGGCTGCGACCCCGCCAACTGCCTGGACAGCTCCACCTCCGGCGGCACCAACCCCGAGTCGGTGACGATGACGGTCACCGCGGGGCTGACCTACTACGTGGCGGTCGACGGCTGGAACAACAACGTCGGCAGCTACAGCCTCGACATCGAGTGCGACTCCAGCGGCTCCCCGGAGGACTGCACCGACGGCGTCGACAACGACGGCGACGGCCAGATCGACTGCGCCGACGGCGACTGCGCCGGGGCCCCCGGCTGCACCGCCGAGGCGTGCGCCGACGGCGTCGACAACGACGGTGACGGGGCGGTCGACTGCGCCGACCCCGACTGCACCGCCGACCCGGCCTGCACCGGCGAGATCTGCGGCAACGGCGCGGACGACGACGGCGACGGCCTCGTCGACTGCGACGACACCGACGCCTCCATCAACCCCGCGGCCGGCAGCGACAACTGCTTCGAAAACATCGACAACGACGCCGACGGCGACATCGACTGCGACGACGCGGACTGCACCGGTGACCCGCTGTGCAACCCCGGCCCCGGCGGCAGCGAGGACTGCACCAACGGCGTGGACGACGACGCGGACGGCCTCATCGACTGCGCCGACACCGCCAACTGCGCGTCCGACCCGGCGTGTGGCGGCCCGGACGTCGAGATCTGCGACAACGGCAGCGACGACAACGCCAACGGCCTGATCGACTGCGACGACCCCCAGTGCGTGGCCGACCCGGCGTGCGGCGGCCCGACCCCCGAGATCTGCGACGACGGCCTCGACAACGACGGCGACGGCGCGATCGACTGCGACGACGCCAACTGCAACCTCGCGGTGGAGTGCGGCGGCAGCGGCGGCGAGGACTGCGCCAACAACCTGGACGACAACGCCAACGGTGACATCGACTGCGACGACAGCGCGTGCCTGTTCGACATCTTCTGCTGGCTGCTCGAGGAGGACTGCTCCGACGGCACCGACAACGACGGTGACGGCGTGGTCGACTGCGGCGACGCGGACTGCAGCACCAACAGCGACTGCATCCCCGAGGGCTGCAACAACACGCTGGACGACGACGGCGACGGCGACATCGACTGCGCCGACGACGAGTGCGCGACGGCCCCCGCCTGCCTCGAGGAGACGTGCGACAACGGTGTCGACGACGACGGCGACGGCGCCATCGACTGCGCCGACATCGAGTGCAGCGTGGACCCGGCCTGCGTGCCCGAGAACTGCAGCAACGGGGCGGACGACGACGCGGACGGCGACGTCGACTGCGCGGACAGCGAGTGCGCCGGCAACCCGGTCTGCGACGACGCGCAGGAGGACTGCAGCAACGACGCGGACGACAACGGCGACGGCCTGATCGACTGCGCGGACCCGACCTGCTCGTCGGACCCCAACTGCATCCCCGAGATCTGCTGGAACGGCACGGACGACGACGGTGACCTCGCGGCCGACTGCGACGACGCCGAGTGCGCCGACTCGATCGACTGCCAGGAGGAGCAGTGCTGGAACGGTACGGACGACGACGGCGACGGCCTGGTCGACTGCGACGACGACGACTGCCTCGGCTGGCCGTCGTGCGACAGCGAGATCTGCGACGACGGCGTCGACAACGACGGCGACCTCGACGTCGACTGCGAGGACACGGGCTGCTTCGAGTTCAGCGAGTGCATCGACGAGATCTGCGACGACGACATCGACAACGACGGTGACGGCAGCATCGACTGCGGCGACGACGAGTGCGACGGCACACCCGAGTGCACGTCGACCGGCGAGATCTGCGACAACCTGACCGACGACGACGGCGACGGGCAGGTCGACTGCAACGACAGCGACTGCCAGTCCCTGCCGGCCTGCGCCGAGGACTGCACCAACGGCATCGACGACGACGGCGACGGTGACATCGACTGCGACGACGAAGAGTGCGAGGGGGACGAGGACTGCGACGAGGTCGGCATCGGCGGCACCTGCGTCGACGTGTTCGAGCTCGGCTGCGGCGACACCGACAGCTACCGCAACTGGGGCTCGGGCAGCGCCAACATCATCGACCAGTACAACTGCTCCTCTTGGGAGGAGACGGGCCCCGAGTACACCTACGTGTTCCGGCCCGAGACCTCCGAGGAGGTGCTCGTCTGCCTGAGCAACGAGTCGGCGGACCTGGACCTGTTCGTCATCGACGACGTGGGCGGCTGCGACGGGAACAACTGCACGGGCTACGGCAACAACTGCGTCAGCTGGGACGCGGTGGCCGGCGAGCAGTACTACCTGGTGGTCGACGGCTACGAGGGCGCGATGGGCACCTACGACATCGAGGTCGAGTGCCCGTCGACGGATGAGATCTGCGACAACGGCATCGACGACGACGCGGACGGGTACACCGACTGCGACGACGAGGGGTGCGAGGACAAGGCGATCTGCCTCGAGCTCTGCCAGGAGTCCTGGAGCCTCTTCTGCGGCTCGACCGACTCGTACGACACGACGGCGACGGGCGCGACCGACCAGGTCGACAACTACAGCTGCACGACGTGGGTCGAGTCCGGCCCCGAGTTCGCGTACTACTTCCAGGCGCCGGGCGACCAGGCCAACGAGGTGTCGGTCGAGCTGAACTACAGCGGCGGCATCGACCTGGACGTCTTCATCCTGAGCGACACGGGCATCCCGTGTAACTCGGAGAGCTGCATCGAGTACGGCGCGCTGAGCGCGGACTTCCAGACGGAGCCGGGCGAGGACTACTGGATCGTGGTCGACGGCTACCAGGGCGACGCGGGTGCGTACGACATCACGGTCGACTGCGAGCCGGTGGCGGGCAGCGAGGACTGCGACAACGGAGTCGATGACGACGGCGACGGCCTCATCGACTGTGACGACGACGACTGCAACGGAGCCCCCGGCTGCGCGGCATTCTGCGACGAGGACGGCGCCATCCAGCTGAACTGCGGCGACTCGATCGTCGGCGACAACACCTGGACGGACACGAGCCCGTTCCCCGGCCAGAGCGACGAGCTGGACGCCTACCCCTGCAACGTGGGCAACTACGAGGCGCCGGAGGTGGTCTACGAGTGGCTGTCGACGGTCACCGGCACGGTGGAGATCGGGTTCGTGGACGCCAACCCGTCCGAGCTGAACCACGACATCATCGTCCTGGACGGCACCAACGGTGACTGCGTCAACACCCAGTGCATCGACGAGGGCGGGCTGATCTTCAACAGCGGCGACTTCGAGTCGGTCAGTGGCTACACCTACTACTTCGTGGTGGACGCCAACGCGACCGAAGCGAACCCCAACGAGGGGCCGTACGAGATCTTCCTGGACTGCACGCCGTAGCTGAGCTGGGTCGCGGTCGGCTCACCGGCGACCGCGAGCTGCCCCGCGGCGGCGCGCAGCGGCCGCAGGCCGCGAAGCTCCCCAGGTCGTCGTCGCCGCACGCCGCGATCCCCCGGATCGCGACACCCCAGCGCTCGCCCGCGGCCGGGGCTCTAGTCCGCCTCTTCAGGCCAGCTGAACTTGATGAACTTGTTGCCGATCGAGTTGTTGATCGCCTCGCGAAGGGTCTCTCGGACCTCCTCGCCGGGGTACCTCGGCGGCTGGATGAAGAGTCGGCTGCAGCTGTGACAACGCGCGAGCATCCAGACGTACGGGGCGCCGATGCCGGGATCGAGGTGGTACGACTCCCACTTCATCGTGCTTCCGCGTCGGAAGACGCGATCGCAGGTGTGGGTGAGTCCCGCGACACTCCCGGTGACGGTCTCGTACTGCGCGTGCTTCAGCATCCGGTCTCCAGCCTGTGGCACCGATCCTCGTCGATCGGCCGGCGGATGATAGTGGCGGCGTAGCCACCCGACAAGCCGTCGGCCGCCGACACCCTGCGGCCGCCGACACCCTGCGGCCGCCCGCCATGCCGGCGACCGGCCCCCAGGGCGGCGTGCTATGACCCGAGCGGCATGATTCGCATCCTCGCTCCCCTGCTGCTCGCCATCGTCCTGCTCCCGGCCGCCGCGTCGGCGCAGACGGCCAACCCCTTCGATCCGGGTCCGATGGGCCCGCCGTTTCGCAAGCAGGTCGCCGAGCTCGACAAGACCGCCACCCCGGTGGGCTACGCCCTCCAGGTGCGGCGCGAGGGCGCGGTCTGGATCGCCGGAGGCGGCCTCGTCGTCGGCGCCACCCTGATCACGGCCGCCGTCGACCTGCTCGCCTCGGGTGGCTCGGCCGGCAGGGCCTCGCCCTACATCGCCGGCCTGGGCGTGCCGCTGGGGCTGTCGATCATCCTGCAGGGGCTGCCCCAGATGCTCGGGGCCAACCACTACCTCCACTACCTGGTCGACAACGGCGTGCCCAGGACCCACCTGGGGCGGCTGAGGTTGATGCACGACTGGCGGGTCGATCTGCTGCGCAAGCGCCGGGACACCACCCTCGTCGGCAGCGCCTTCCTCGGCGCGATCACCGTGCTGTCGGGGGTCGTCTGGGCCGTGCGGGACGCCCGCGGCGTCAACGGCTCCGGGGCCAACTACGACTCCGCCGACGCGTTCACGACCCTCTCCTTCTGGGGCGCCTCGGGGGTGGCGGGCCTCAGCGGACTGTTCTCCCACCTCGCCCTGCAGCGCGAGATTGTCACGCCGCATCGCCTCTATGCCCGTGTCAGCGCGAGCGGCGGGCCGGTAGTGTCCCGCGACGGAGTGGGCGCGCAGGCCTCCCTGACCGTCCGCTTCTGACGGAGGCCCCATGGCGAAGAAGAAGAGCGGCGGTCCCCGGATCGACCGCCGGACCATGCTCAAGGGGATCGGCGCGGCCGCCGCCAGCCCCATGCTCCCGGGTTGCGAGCCCACCCCCGAGCCCGACGCCCTCCCCGACTTCACCGACGACCTGGTACGCGAGCGCATCGACACGGTCGTCTGGCTGATGATGGAGAACCGCAGCTTCGACCACTACCTGGGTGACCTGTCCCTCAGCGAGGGGCGGGACGTCGAGGGGCTGCAGGAGGGCATGAGCAACCCGGACCTCGACGGGCAACCGGTCGAGATCCACCGGCCCGACTCCCATTGCATCGCCGATCCGCCCCACGGCTGGGGGAGCGGCCGCGGTCAGTTCAACGACGGGGCCAACGACGGCTTCGTCCGCGAGCACGCCCAGCGCCACGGCGCCGCCGAGGGCCCCCGGGTCATGGGCTACTACGGCCGCGAGGACCTGCCGGCGATGTACGCCATCGCCGACGCGGGCACCGTCTGCGACCGCTGGTTCTGCTCTCAGCTGAGCAGCACGTGGCCCAACCGCTTCTACTCGCTGGCCGGCCAGAACGGCGGCGAGTACGGCAACGACCTGCCCGACGAGGGCTTCCCCCACATCTTCGACCGGTGCGACGAGGCCGGCATCGAGTGGGCCAACTACTACGGCAACGTGCCCTTCTCGGTCCTGCTCCAGGGCACCAACCTGTCGACGGACCACTACCGCCCGCTCGAGGACTTCTACCGCGACGCCGACGGCGGCCTGCTCCCCCCCCTGACGCTCATCGACCCGATCTTCGGCCGCAACGACGACCACCCCCCGGCCCACCACACCGCCGGCCAGATCCTCATCGCCAGCATCTACGAGGCCCTCGCCCGCTCCCCCCACTGGGGGCGCTGCCTGTTCGTCGTCACCTACGACGAGCACGGCGGCTACTTCGACCACGTGCCCCCCCCCACCGCGCCGGACGACCACGCCGGCGACGGCCACGAGCAGCTCGGCTTCCGGGTGCCGACCCTCGTCGCCGGCCCCTGGGCCAGGCAGGGCGCGGTCGACAGCGCCACCTTCGACCACACCTCCTGGCTCGCGTTCGTGGAGCGGCTGTGGGGGCTGGAGCCCCTGACCGCCCGGGACGCCGCCGCCAACGACATGTGGCACCTGCTCGACGCCGACCGCATCGTGCGCGACGACCCCGCTCCCCCGGCCACGATGCCGGTCATCGAGGCGGACGAGGACGTCATCTACGCCGACGAGTGCGTCGTCTCCGTGAGCTTCCGCGACGCCGAGCCGGGCGCCCTGACCGGGCAGCCGGAGCTCGAGGCGTGGCTGGACACCCACGCCGTGCCCCCGCACATCGACCGGCGCGACGAGACCGACGCCATCTACGAGCGGGTGCTCGCCGCGGCCGAGCAGCTCGGCGTGCTCGACCGGGGCTGACCCCATGCCCTCCTTTGGACTCGTGCTTGGCGGCGGCGGCGCCCGCGGCGCGTACGAAGCGGGGGTGATGCGCCACGTCGCGCGACACGTCGCGCCGGCCGCCGGGCGCTCGGCCCACTTCGACGTCATCACCGGCACCTCGGCGGGGGCGATCAACGGCTCCTTCCTGGTCGGCACCACCGGCCAGGGCGGCCACGACGCGGAGGCGCTGGCTCGCCTGTGGCGCGAGATCCGGGTCGAGGAGGTCTATCGGATCCGCTCCCGGGACCTGTTCCGGGGGCCGAAGGCGGCGACCGGCCTGGGCGGCGAGGTCGCCCTGGTCGACGTCAACCCGCTGCGCCGGTTCCTGGAGCAGCACGTCTCCTGGTCGGGGGTCCGCCGGGCGATCGACGACGGCGACGTCCGCGCCTTCGCGGTGACCGCCACCGAGCTGGGCACCTCCCGAACCATCACCTGGATCGACGGCGCGCCGCCCGACGAGCGCTTCTGGCAGAGCCCCAACCCCCACATCCGGCCGCGACCCGCCCGCATCGGGTGCGAGCACATCATGGCCTCGGCGGCCATCCCCATCCTCTTCCCCCCCGTGCAGGTGGACGACTGCTGGTACGTGGACGGCGGACTCGGCCAGCAGACCCCTGTGCGGCCCGCGCTCCGGCTCGGCGCCGACCGCCTCCTCGTCATCAGCCTGCGTCACGAGTGGCCGGATCAGGGCCTCTCCCAGCTCGCCGAAGCGCGCAAGAACGAGGCCCCGACCTGGGCCCAGGTCGTCGGCAAGACGATGAACGCCGTGCTCCTGGACCGCAGCGCCCACCAGGTGGAGCGGATGAACCGCGTCAATCGCCTGATCGAGTGGGGGGAGGAGCGCTACGGCCCCGGCTTCGCCGACGCGCTCGGCGAGTTCTACGCCGAGGAGCGGGGCGCCGCCGTTCGGCCGGTCCAAAACGTCTTGATCGCGCCCCGCGAGGACCTCGGCGAGCTCGCCGTCCAGCACGTCAAGGAAGACCGGCTGCGTGGCGTCGGCACCCTCACCCGCCTGTTCCTGCGCAACCTGATCAAGGTCGGCTCGGTCAGCGAGAACGACGCCTTGAGCTACCTGCTGTTCGACGCGGGGTTCACCCGCCGGCTGGTGGAGATGGGCGAGCGGGACGCCGCGGACAAGCACGAGGAGCTGGTCGAGCTGTTCGCCTCGTAACGCCCCCGCTCCGGCCCCTCACGTCAGTCGCCCGCCTCCCGGGCCGCCTTTCGAGCGCGCGCCGCGTCCCGATAGGTCATGTCCTCGCTGAAGCTGATACCGATGAGGAACTTGCCCGTGGGGAACAGGTCGACGTCGTCCCGCGGGCCGATGTTGGTATACAGACCGGCGATGAACCCGCCCTGGCTGATCCAGTACAGCCCCACCGGCTTGGGCTTGATCAGGTCCAGCCGGTAGCCGACGTTGAACTCGCACATGAACGCGACGTCTTCGTAGTCCTGTCCGTCGATCGCGTTGTTGGTGCCGAGCGCCCACCCGAGGTGGAGCAGCGCCTCGAAGTGCAGCCCCCGCCACAGGAACTGCCGCCACCCCAGGGTGCCCATGTACTCGTCGATCGTCTCCACGACGTCGTGGGCGACCCGCGGCCGCAGGTACACGCCGCCGACGACCTCCCCCGCGAACCACTGCGTGCGGAACACCGAACCGGTGACCTTGACGGTGAACGTGTGGGTGCCCGGGAGGAACGGCCAGAGGAGCTCGTACTCGATGCCGAGCCTCGGATGCTGCCAGGTCGCGTCCGGCCCCTCGGGGGCCCACGGGTGGGGCGGCTTGTCGTCGGTCGCGGCCGGCTCGTCCGCTGACGCGGAGGCTGGTGCGCCCCCCAGGGCGGCGCACGCGAGCAGCGCGATGAGGACGAGGCGTGCAGTCATGACGGACCTCCCGAGCCCAACGTACCCGGTAGGACGGGGTCGGCATTCCGCATCCGGGGGTACGCTGGAGTCGATGGGGAGACGAACACCGGGGACGACCGGAGCTGGGGAGGGGGTCCGGTTCCGCCGGGTGGACGACGTGCTGCTCGATCGGGAGATCAGCGCGCTCCGGCTGGTGATCATCCTCCGCGTGCTCTTCGTGCTCACGTCGATGCTCTCCGTCGTGTTCATCGGCAAGTCGGCGCTGGAGAAGTCGATGACGGCGACGCTGTCGCTGCTCGCCCTGGGCCAGGCGCCGGTCTTCTTCTGGCTGCTCTCCCAGCGACGGTCGGTCAAGTTCGTGGGGGTGGTCGGGTTGATCACCGACATCCTCATCATCTGCGCGATGCCGTTCGTCTGGTACTACTCCGTCGGCGGTGAATCGGTGCTCCCGGCCTACATGGTCAAGCACCCGAACACCTTCGTGATCGCGTTCGCGTTCATGGTCGCCCACAGCTTCGCGGGCCGGGCGGCGTACCCGGCGGCGATGACCCTCGGAGTCCTCGCCCAGTACGCGGCTGTCATCTGGTTCGCGGCCGGCGATCCCCGGACCGTCTTCTCGAGCGACTTCGTCCTCCACATGACCGGGCCGTCGATCAGCATCGAGCTGCTGTCGGCCTGCCTGTTCAGCCTGGCGGCGTCCGGCGGGCTGCTGACGTGGGCGGCGTGGCGCACCGATCACAACGTGCGTCGTGCGGTCTCCCAGGAGATGGAGGGGACGGCGTTGTCGCGCTACTTCTCACCGGGCACCCAGGAAGAGATCCTGCGGCAGGCCGCCGATCCCCTCGCCCGGCAGGCCGAGCGCAAGGACATCGCGGTCCTGTTCACCGACCTCCGCGGTTTCACCGCGCTGAGCGAGGACGTCGCCCCCGAAGAGGTGATGGCGTGGCTCCGCGAGTACCACGAGCGGGTCGTCGCGGTGGTGTTCGAGCACGGCGGAACCCTCGACAAGTTCCTGGGCGACGGCATGCTCGCGACCTTCGGGGTGCCGACGCCGACCGGCGACGAGGCCGAGCGGGCGGTCCGGGCCGCTCTGGGCATCCGGGGGGCCCTCGCCGAGCTGAACGCCTCCCGCGCGGCCCGGGGCCTGCCTGAGTTCAAGCAGGGGGCGGGCGTGCACTTCGGGCCCGCCATCGTGGGGAACGTCGGCGTGCCGGAGCGGCTGGAGTACACGGTCATCGGCGACACCGTGAACGTCGCGAGCCGGCTCGAGGGGCTCTGCAAGGAGCTGCACCGCAAGCTGCTGCTCTCCCAGCAGGTCTTCGAGCGGCTCCCCCCGACCCTGGCCGCCGAGCTCCACACCGTCGGCAGGAAGCGGGTCCGGGGTCGTCAGGAGCCGATCGTCTTGTACGCGCCGGTCGATGACGAGCAGACGGGCGCAGCCGCCACGGTCACCGACAACGGGGAGCAGGCCGTGCTGTTGTCCGGCGAATTCGAGCCCGCCGAGTAGCTCAGCGGGTCCGGTCCCACAGGAACTCGGGCTCCCCCATCGCCTTCGCGATCCAGCGGGCGGCGACGAAGAGCCAGTCGCTCAGCCGGTTGAGGTAGACGATGGTGTCGGGGTTGATGTCCTCGACCCGCGACGCCCGGATGACGTCCCGCTCGGCGCGGCGGCAGACAGTGCGGGCCTGGTGCAGGAACGCCGAGACCGGTCCGCCGCCGGGCAGGATGAACTCCTCCAGGGGCGGAAGGTGCTCGTTCAGGGCGTCGATCTCGCGCTCCAGTCGACCGACATCGCCGGCGCCCATGCGGCGTCCGGCCTCCCGGCGGGAGTCGAACCGGGTCGCCAGGTCGCTGCCCAGGTTGAACAGGTCGTTGGCGATCTGCTCCAGCAGCGCCTCCAGGTGCGCCGCCTCCATCGCCGGGGCGTTCGCCCGGGCGATCTCGACCCGCACGATGCCGACGATGGAGTTGAGCTCGTCGACCGAACCGTAGCTCTCGATCCGGAGTGCGTCCTTCGGGATCTTCTCGCCGCCGACGAGGCGCGTGTCGCCCTTGTCGCCGACCCGGGTGTACACCTTGGTGATGCGCATGCGTGCTCCTGAGCGGCCTACGTAGCCGGCCCGCGGACCGAGTGCCAGTCCGGCTTGCGAGGCGCCTTGGGGACCTCGCCCAGGGCGCGGCCTGCCTCGATGCCCCGCGCCACGTCGGCGCGGTGCTCCTGCGGGATCGATGCGGGCAGGGAGGCGGGGTCGCTCGCGATGTCGGGCACCGTCCGTCCCCAGCCGAACCCGAACCCCTCCCAGAACGACGACCAGGGCATCTCCGAGGGCCAGGTGCCTTCGGCCTGGATGGCCCGGGCGACGCCCGCGACCAGGTCGACGTCCCATCGCGCGCGGATGCCCGCGCCCCAGCCGACGTTGCGCGCGACGAGGGCGGGCGGCGCCTGCTGCTCCGGCGGCACGTAGCTGTTGCGCTCGCCCCACTCGTTCAGCCCCGACTGGAACGACGCCGAGTTGAGCATCGGCGGCTCCCAGTCGCCCTCGCCGAGGGCCAGCCGCCGGCCGCTCCCCCACAGGCCGGCCTGCACGCTGTCGAAGGCGCGGGGATCGCCCTCCACCGTCAGCACGTCGATCAGGTCGTTGACCTCGTGCACCTGCTCGGCCCACACCGTGCCGATGCCGAGGTTGTAGTAGGTCACGTAGCGGTGCTGGATCAGCTCGTCGGCGCGGTTCAGCCGGACGGCGTCGAGCGACTCGATGATCCGGGGCGGCGCGAGCCACAGCAGGGTCGCCGTGGCGGCCCCCGCCAGGCCGTACGAGGCGGCCCGCTTCCAGCCGGCCGTCTGCTGCGCGCGCTTCCAGCCGACGCCGATCATCACCCCGGGGGCGGCGAAGCCGAAGAGCGCGAACGGCATGAAGTAGCGCATCGGGACGTGGGGCTTCCACGGGCTCGCGAACGCCAGCCACAGGTAGCAGGCGGTCGGCACGATGCCGATCATGAGGAGCAGCCGGCGGGCCGACGGCTCCCGCTCGGTGACCGCCCAGGGGAGGAGCACGAGCGGCGCGAAGACGAGCAACCGGTAGGCGATCGGCTCGAACGAGACGCCGCCCCACGGCGCGCCGGTCTGGCGCTGGTTCATCCACCAGTCGTGGAACGCCGCCGGCAGGTTGTCCCAGACCGTCTGCCAGTACAGCTCGCCGGTCAGCCCGCTGCCGGTGGCCATGGCCGTCATGGTCGTCTCTTCGCGCTCGGTGATCGCCCCCCCGAAGAGGTCCGACGGGTCGCCGAGCAGCAGGATCACCCAGATGGGCCACAGCCCGACCACCAGCCCGCCGGCGAGCGCGACCCAGCCTCGCTTGTCCGGCCACACCCGGGGCGGCAGCAACGCGAGCAGGCCCATCAGCGCGAGCATCGGCCACAGCAGGTAGCTGAACGCCGCCGCGTAGCCCGCGCAGAGGCCGAACAGCAGCGCCGAGCGCCGGTCCTTGCCGCCGTCGCGCATCCAGGTCAGCCACGTCGCGAGGGCCAGCGCGAGGGGGAACACCGACTCGGGGTGGCAGCCCAGGAAGGTGAGCTGGAAGGCGACGAACAGGGTCGGCACGAGCAGCAGCCCGATCCCGGCGCAGGCGGCCGTCAGCGGGCCGAAGGTGCGACGCAGGGTCGCCATCCAGACGATCAGGGCGCCGACCGAGAACAGGAACGGCACCAGCCGGATCGACACCAGGCCGTAGCCGAACACCCGGCTGACCATCCAGAAGCAGATCGCCATCGAGCTGTAGGAGCCGTGGTGGATGCTGCCGCTGTTGGCGACGTAGTTCTTCAGCCCGAAGTCCTGGGTGCCGAACCGACCCGTCATCAGGTCCCAGGCGATCTGGCTGTTCTTGGCCTCCGACGGCTCCAGCGGATACAGGAAGTCGCCGGCCGACAGCAGGACCGCGAGCCGATGGGCGACGAACAGCACGATGACCGCGACGGCGACCACGTCCGCCGCGCGCTCGTAGCGCGGCGCAGGAGCGGTCGACTCAGTCACCCAGCTGGCCCTGCAGATCGCGCAGCTGCGGGTGCTGAGGGCGGGCCCGCAGGCCCTTGCGCACGCACAGCTTCGCGACCATCGACTGGCCCCGCCGCAGCGCCCCCTCCGCGCTGCGCAGGGACTCGTTGGCGACGGCGTCCAGCTCGGCGTCGATGTCCTCGCTGTCGAGGTACTTCATCGTGCCTGGGGTCAGCACCCTCTCACCCCCGCGGAGGACCAGGGGACGCGCGTGCTGACGCGCCTCCACCGGCCGCTCCAGGGGCAGCGCGGCCCCGGAGCTGACCTGGGTGACCCACCAGCCGTGGGTCTGCACCGGGCCGGTCACCTCGGGGCTGTGGGGGTTGGTGACGAGCAGGTAGCTGCGACGGTCCTTCGCCTGGACGATCGCCTCGCCGACCGCCGGCGTGTGGCCGTCGCCGAACGCCGGCGTCACCCCCACGACGACGAACTGGTTCCAGGGTCCGTGCAGCGTGCCGTCTCGGGTGCTCCCCTCGACCTCGACCCGGTGGGGGGGCAGCCAGCCTTCGCGGAGGCCGCGGTCGTACCAGCGCAGGTCCTTCGTGCTGCGGGGGATGGGGCGCACCTGCTGGGCCAGGTCGGCGAGGAAGCCGCGGCTGCACTCCTCCTGCATGCGGGACAGGCCGTCGGCGTCCATCGTGACGAGGTCGGAGAACGGCGTGTAGTCGTCGCACCACAGCTCGCCCGTGCCCGACTCGGCGACGAGCGGCTCGCGCCCCTTGCGGCAGACCCGCAGCGCCAGGCCGTCGCTCTTGAAGCCGAGCGAGGTGCCCGCCGACTGGCGCAGCGTCATGTACGAACAGCTGCACGTCGCGCAGGGGGTCCCCTCCTGGGCGTACAGCTCCGCCGCGAGGCGCAGCCCCGCGCCGCCGACCTCTTCGTTGCACTCGAGGCAGGGCTCACCGTCGTGCAGGCCGGTGCCATCGCAGGCAGGGCAGGGGGTCGAGGGTTCCACCGGTCGGCGAGTCTACCTATCCTGTCCCCGTGTCGGACGACCCGATTGACCAGGAGCCTGGCCCCGAGCCGGACGAAGATGCCCAGCCGCGCCGCCGCGCGGGGGACGACCCGTTCCTGCCCGAGGAGGGCTATTTCTGGTGGTTGCCCCGGGTCGCCGCGATCGCGCTGGTCACCATCTGCGTGGTGCTGCTGACCGTCGCCACGGTCCACCACGGCAAGTACCGGCTCCAGCGGCTCGAGGACGGCACCGTCCAGCTGGAGCGCGGGCGGTTCGCCCCCCGCGGTTGGGGCTCCTACGTCCCCGACGGCGCGGTCGGCGCCTGGTCCCCCGTCCCGTGGCCCCACCAGGCGCCCGATCCCCCGCTGCGGGGCGAGCTGAGGGACCTGTCCGACACCTGGCTGGGCATGTTGCGCGCCCACGCCGAGGAGGTGCGGGAGGACGACGGGGCGCTCGGCGCCCTCGCCGGCCAGGAGGACGGCTTCGAGGCGTGGTACCGCGGCCGCTGGAGCGAGGAGCCGGCGACCGAGGGCTCCGTCGAACAGCTGCGGCGAGAGCAGGAGCGGCTCGTCGCCGACGCCGCCGCGGCCCGGGAGCAGCAGCAGCGCGAAGAGGACGAAGCGGCCGCCCGGGCGGCCGCCGCCGAGGAGCTCGCGCGGGCGCAGCACGCCGTCGTGGACCCCGAGGGGGCGCAGGCGGACGAGCTCTCCCGGGCCCGCGACTATTCCGCCGACCGGCGAGGCCTGCTGGGCACCGCCGAGCAGCTGCTGGCCCGGCTGCCGCCGGACGGGAGCCCTGAGCAGGAGCGGGATCGCGCGGCGATCGAGGCGTTCATCGCGGCGATGGACACGCCCGCGGCGTTGGCGTTGCCGGCGCCCCCGGCCCAGCAGGACATCGAGCCGCAGGAGCCGTAGGCGACTAGTCCGCGACGACGTAGATGTGCGACAGGACCGGCACGTCACCGACCACGTTGCCGCCGACGACCTCCGCCGCGACCGAGTGCATCTCGCCGGTGTTGATGTCCTCGTCGTAGTGCGCGTACACCAGCGAGACGGCGTCTCCGTCCGATGCGCCGGTGTTGGCGATGGTGACGGTGAAGTCGCCCGCTTCCAGGCCCATCTCGAACGGAGCAAAGCCGACGCCGGCCAGCACGTCCTCGCCGTCCAACCACGTGGCGTAGGTGTCGAGGTCGACCATGCCGAGGGTGATGTCCGCCATGTCGATGGAGATGACGTTCAGCGGCCGGGCCAGGGCGCCGGACCACTCGACGGTCACGTCGCCGAACGTCATCGGCGAAGCCGGGGTGGCGCCGTTGGTGACCTCGAGCGTCGTGCGGGTGCCCAGGTCGGCGTCGCCCTCGACGTCGATGATGTCGTAGAAGGGGGTCCACCGCAGGGGGCCGGACATCGGGTCCCCGCCGTCGTCGGGGAAGCCGATGTTGTGCGCCACCCAGGTGCCCAGGGTCGTGCCGCCGAACTCGAAGTCGCCGGCCGCCGTGGCCTGGTTGAACTGGCAGATGGCGCCCTCGCAGAAGGTCACCGTCACGCCCTCGACCGAGTCGCCCGTGTCGGCCTCGAGGACGCCGCTGATCGTGTAGGTCTCGACCGCGTCGTCGTCGTCCGTGGCGTCGTCGTCGTCCGAGGCGTCGTCGTCGTCCGCGGCGTCGTCATCGTCGGTCGCGTCGTCGTCGTCGTCCGGGGCCGGCGGGCAGCCGACCACCGCGAGGGGGAGTCCAAGGGCGAGCAGAACGAGCAACAGGTGGCGCATCGACAGGGGTCTCCAGGGGTCCTAGGTGGCGGACCATAGCAAGCGTCGTTGAGGGGGGCCCGGCTACGTAAGCGCCCGGATCACCCGCCTGGCGAGGCCCTCGGCGTCGAGGCCGAACGCCGCGTGAATCTCGAGCGGCTTGCCGCTCATGCCCCACTGGTCGATGCCGCCCCGCTCGAGCCGGGTGGAGATCCCCTCGTCGGCCAGGAAGGTGGCGACGAGGCCTCCGAGCCCGGTGTCCGGGTTGTGGTCCTCGGCGGTGAGCACGAAGCCGGTGGCGGCGGCGGCGCGGATGGCGTCGCCGTCGAACGGCTTGAGGCTGGCCATGTTGACGACGCGGACCCGCTTGCCGAGGCGCTCGGCGACGATGTCGTGGGCCGCGACGGCGTAGCCGACCATCGGTCCGCAGGCGAGGATCGCGCCAGCGTCCCCTTCGCGCAGCACGTCGGCGCGCCCCGGCTCGAAGCCGACGGAGCCGTCGTAGAAGGGGCCGCTGCCGTCGGCGCGGGCGATGGGCAGCATCTTGGAGCGGCCCATGCCGACGAACTGGTTGCCCTCACGCCCGCAGACGTTCCGGATGATCCGGTCGCACTGGTTCGGATCGGCCGGGACCACGATCTCCCAGTCGAACGTGGAGCGGAGCAGGCCGACGTAATCGATCACCTGGTGCGTCGGGCCGTCCTCCCCCACGTCGGTGCCGCAATGGGTGCAGACCAGCTTGAGGTTCGACTTGTTGAAGCCGTTGAGCCGCTGCTGGTTGAAGACCTCGGTGACGCCGAAGATGCCGAACGTCGAGAAGAAGACGCTGTACCCCTCGCGGCTGAGCCGCCCCGACGCCGTCGCCGAGTTGTGCTCCTGGATACCGCCCTCGATGAACGCGGCGGGGCTGTTGGCGTGGAAGCCGTTGAGCTTGACCGACCCTTCGAGGTCCGCCGAGAAGGCGGCGACGCGGACGCGGTCGCCGTTGTTGGCGGCCGACAGCTCGGTCATCACGTTGCCGTACGCGCCCCGGCAGTCCGCCTTGGCGTCGATCGGGTAGATCCGCGGCGGGCCGACCTGCAGCTCCGGCGGGGGATTGGTGGGGAACGGGTGGTTCAGCTCGCCCTTCGGCATCGCGGCGCGCTCCGCGGCGAGCCGGTCGTAGCGGTCCTCGACCCCGAGCTCCGCCAGCGCCTCTCGGAGCGAGTCCACCGGCAGCGTCTGGCCGTGCCACTTGTGCAGGTGCTCCATGAAGGAGACGCCCTTGCCCATGACCGTGGTCCCGATGATCACCGTCGGGCGGCTCGGGTCGGCGACGTGGCCGCGGCTGAAGGCGGCGTAGGCGTCGTAGAGGGCGGAGAAGTCGTGGCCGTCGATCTCGATGACGTTCCAGCCGTCGGCGGCCCACAGGGCGGCGATCTGCTGGGGCATGACGTCGGCGATCTTGCCGCCGATCTGGAGGCCGTTGAGGTCGACGAAGGCGCAGACGTTGCTGCAGCCGTACTTGACGGCCAGCCGTCGGGCCTCGCCGACCTGCCCCTTCTGCTGCTCGCCGTCACCCATCAGGCAGTAGACGCGCCAGCCGAAGCCCGGCTGCTCCCGCAGGTCGACCGTCGGGTCGGCGACCGCGAGGCGCGCGCCGATGGCCGAGCCGACCGCGGCGGACAGCCCCTGGCCGAGGTTGCCGGTGTTCCACTCGACGCCTGGCACGCTCATCTCGACGTGGCCGCCGAAGGTCGAGCCGAAGCGACGGAACTCGCGCACCGCCTGGTCGCGATCGCAGAACCCGTAGGCGGCGAGGGCGGAGTACCAGCCGGGGGAGATGTGCCCGTGACTGACGAACACGCGATCCCGATCGGGATCCATCGGGGCGTCGGGGTGGATGTTCGCGTTGGCGTAGATCGTCAACAGCGCGTCCAGCGTCGACATCGAGCCGCCCGGATGGCCGCAGCCGGCCATGGTCGTCATCGTCAGGATGTCCCCGCACGCCTCGGTGCGGATTCGCTGCAGGGCGGCGATGTGGTCGGCGGAGAGGTGGTCGGGCTCGAATCCCAGGCGAAGCATCGTGCGGGCTCCAGGGTGGCGGGGAGGCGCGGTTGTACCCGCGCGCCCACGCGCAAGCAAGGCGATGCTGGGGACGTTGCAGACTTGTGGAGAGGACCCGGCTTGGTGTCGGGCGTGCCCCTGACTAGGGTGATTCGGTTGAGACGAGCAGGAGCGAGCACCGTCGTCGCCTTCGCCGCCATCGCGGTGGTCGCCGTGGTGCGTCCCGCGTCAGCCGATTCGGGGGGACCCGACGGCTGGGGCTACACGTGGTCGGACAGCGACGAGCCCGGCGGCCCGGCGTACGACTACGACTTCGCCCCGTCGTCCAACTCGACCCTCGGTGACGACGATTCGTTCGTCGTGCCCATCGGGTTCACCTTCAACTACTACGGGATCGACTACACCGAGGTCCGGGTCCACAGCAACGGCGGCATCACGTTCGGCAGCGGCGGCGGCAACCTCACCTACAACAACGCGTGTCCGCTCAGCTACTCGGCGGACCTGGTGGTCCCCTTCTGGGACGACCTCGACCCGTCCAACGCGACCAGCGGCAGCGTCTACACCGGCACCGCGAGCACCACCAACGGCACCGCCTTCATCGTCGAGTGGTGGTTCATGCAGAACTTCGCCGACACCGGCGACGCGACGTTCGAGCTGAAGCTCTTCCAGGCGGACGACAGCATCGAGTTCCACTACATGGACGTCGATCTGGGCAGCTCGTCCTACGACCTCGGCAACAGCGCCACCGTCGGCCTCTACGCGACCGGCGTCGGCGCGCTCTCCCCCGGCTGCAACATCGCCCAGCTGGGCAACAGCTACGCGATCCGCTTCGAGCCCGGCCCCAGCTGCGTCGACCTCGACGGCGACTCCTACTGCGACGACGTCGACTGCGACGACCTCGACTCCACCGTCTACCCCGGCGCCTTCGAGACCTGCGACAGCACCGACGAGGACTGCGACGGCCAGGTCGACGAGGGCTACGACGGCGACGGGGACGGCTGGACGCCGTGCGCCGGCGACTGCGACGACAGCAGCGCGGCGGCCTGGCCGGGCGCGCCGGAGTTCTGCAACGGCTTCGACGACGACTGCGACGGCCAGACCGACGAGGGCTGGGACGTGGACGGCGACGGCTGGCTGTCCTGCGATGGCGACTGCAACGACAACAACCCCAACGTCAACCCCGGCGAGGTCGAGTCCTGCGACGGCGTCGACGAGGACTGCGACGGGGTGATCGACAACGCGTCCGACGGCGACGGCGACGGCTACGACGTCTGCGGCGGGGACTGCGACGACGGCGACGCCTCGGTCTACCCGGGCGCGCCGGAGTCCTGCGACGCGATCGACAACGACTGCGACCGCCAGGTGGACGAGGGCTTCGACCTCGACGGCGACGGCTACACCACGAGCGGCGGCGACTGCAACGACCTCAACGCCTCGCTCAACCCCGGCGCGCCCGAGGTGTGCGACTCCGCGGACAACGACTGCGACGGCCAGACCGACGAGGGCTTCGACAGCGACGGCGACGGGTACACGTCGTGCGACGGTGACTGCGACGACGACAACGTGGACATCTCCCCGGTCGCCCCGGAGCAGTGCAACGGCCTCGACGACGACTGCGACGTGCAGGTGGACGAAGGCTTCGACGCCGACGGGGACGGCTGGTTCAGCTGCGACGGGGACTGCAACGACTCGGTCGCCACCGTCTACCCGGCGGCCCCCGAGGTGTGCGACGGGTTCGACAGCGACTGCGACGGCGTCAACAGCGACATCGAGGACCTGGACGGCGACGGCTTCGCCCCCTGCGACGACCCGGGCGACTGCGACGACAGCGACTCGTCGGTCTACCCCGGCGCGACCGACGTGCCGGACGACGGCCTCGACCAGGACTGCGACGGCGCCGACGCGTCCACCTCGGGGGACGACGACGACGCGACGGACGACGACGACGCGACGGACGACGACGACGCGACCGACGACGACGACGCGACGGACGACGACGACGCGACCGACGACGACGACGCGACCGACGACGACGACGCGACCGACGACGACGACGCGACGGACGACGACGACGCGACGGACGACGACGACGCGACGGACGACGACGACGACGACGCGACGGACGACGACGACGCGTCGGACGATGACGACACCTGGTTCGACGACGACGACGACGACGAGGTGCAGGGCGAGGCCACCGGCGACCGTGAGCGCACCGAGTACTCGACCTTCGGGTGCACCTGCGACAGCGCCGACTCCGGCGCCCGCCCGTCGGCCGCGCTGTTGCTGCTGCTCGGCCTGCCGGCGATCCTGCGCCGCCGTCGCGCCTGATCTCCCGGAGCGGCGGCCCCCCCGATTGAATGGATCGCACCCCGGTCCGTCTTAATGCTTGGAGCGCCCTTGCCTGCCGACTATGATTCGGAGGAGGGAGCGTACCTCCGGTCTGGGGAGCGAATGCCGAGCGGCAAGATCCGAATCAACCTCGAGCAGCAGGACCAGCGGAGCTGGTTTGCGCGCCTCTTCAGACGACGCCCCAAGCCCACGCTGGTCGCCCTCGAACCCTGTCCAGAAGACGCCGCGTCCATCGACTATCGGCTCCTGAGGCGCTCGTCTGTCCGCGCCGTCCGCTCCTTCGTAGAGAGCATCGACACCTACCAGCTCCACACCCGCCGCACGGTCCACGTGCTGAGCCGCTACGTGGTGCCCCCCGACCCCGGTCTTCAGTCCAAGGTCCCCGAGTGGCTCGCCGACCGCGTGCGCTTCGGGGTCGTCGAGGCCCCCGGCGAGTTCGGCTACCTGCGCATCCGCAGCGTCGACGTCCAGTGGGATGACGAAGGCACCGAGCTCTATCTTCACCTCGACAGCAAGGTGACCCCCGGGACCCGCGCGTTCATCGCGGCCTACCTGGGTGACGGCGACGGCATCGCCGAGATGGCCGAGCTGCCGAACACGCTCCTCCTCGGCGAACCCCGATAAGAGAGACCTCAGCCCTCCTCCGGCTGCTCCAGCGTTGAGCGGCGGTTGAGGGTGGGGGCCAGGATCAGGACGGCCATCAGGCTCGCGGTCAGGGCGAGGTGGAATGCGATCCCTTCTTCCGGTCCGAAGCCGCCGCCGAAGAGGCGCCGGGCGAGGTCCGAGTCGGCCGTCTGCCACCGGAGCAGGGACGGCAGCTCGAAGCCGGACACGGGCAGGCCGAGCACGAGCGACGTGGCGACGTTCCAACCCAGGTGCAGCCCGGTGCAGAACCACAGGTTGCCGCTGAGCACGAACGCGACCCCCAGCCACAGCCCCGCGAGGAACACCCCGGCCCAGCCGAGCACCGAGGCGCTCGGGTTCAGGCCGTGCACCAGGGTGAACAGCGTCGCCGTGACGACCAGGGCCGCCGGCGTGCTCGTGGTCCGCTGCCAGTAGCGCAGCAGCACGCCGCGGAACACGACCTCCTCGCCGAAGGCGGCGATCAGCAGGGCGGGCAGCACCCAGGCGACCCCCACCGGGTTGGCCGGGCCAGCGCCCGGCGTCGGCTCCATCGCGCCGAACGCGCGGCCGAGGAACGCGGGCAGCAGCAGCGTCGCCGCGCCCAGCGCCAGCCCGACGGCGAGTCCGCGGCGAGCGCCCGTCCGGCCCAGCCCCAGCTCTTCGAAGGGCAGCCCGGTCAGCCACCGACCCACCGCCAGGGAGATCGGGATCAGCACCAGCCACATCACCACCGTGGCGAGCAGCAGCCGGGTCTCCAGGAAGCCGGCGAGCGGCAGGGTGACCGCGAGCGCGCCGGCGAGGTTGGCCGCGACGAACGCGAACGTGCCGACGATCGGGTGGAGCCGCGGGCCCGGGTCCGTCACCGATACAGGCCGGGGTGCGCTGCCAGCCAGGCGGCCACACCGCGGGGCACGACGGCCCGGACCGCGTCGAGATCGCCGGCCCGCAGGTGGGCCCGGATCCACGTCGACGAGACGTCGGGCAGCGCCAGCGGGCGCACATCGAAGGTGCCCCCGTCCGGCAGGTCCGTGGACCGATCCCCGCGGCCGATCACCAGGAACTCGAGCATCTGCCGCAGCTCGGGCCAGCGATGCCAGCGGTGGAGCTCATCCAGGAGGTCCGCGCCGGCGATCCAGACGAACGCCGCGTCCGGGTGCGCGGCGCGCAGCGCGGAGACGGTGTGGATCGTGTAGCTGGTCGCCTCCAGGGACGCCTCGATGGGATCGACCTCGATCCCCGGCCAGTCCGCCACCGCCGCCTCGCACATCGCCAGCCGGTCCTCCCAGGACGCCAGCTCGGAGTCCTTGGCGAACGCGTGCACGTGCACCGGGAGCCACCACACGGCGTCCAGGGCCGCCGTCTCCAGCGCGTACACCGACGCCAGGAGGTGACAGATGTGGGGCGGGTTGAAGGAACCGCCCAGCAGGCCGACGCGTCGCACGGTCCCGTATCGTTGCCCGGTGGTTGCCAAGGACGCAATGCGAGGCCGGTTCGCGCCCTCACCCACCGGGGCGCTGCACCTCGGTCACGCGCAGACGATGTTGCTCTGCTGGCTGCAGGTCCGCGCCGCCGGCGGCGCGCTCGTGATGCGCATCGAGGACGTCGACCGCGCGCGGAGTCGGGCCGGCGCAACCGAGCAGATCCTGCGAGACCTGGACTGGCTCGGCTTCGACTGGGACGAAGGCCCCGACGTCGGCGGACCGTTCGGCCCGTACGTGCAGAGCGAGCGCGCCGACCGCTACGACGCGGCCCTCGCCCGGCTGGCCGATCGCACGTTCCCCTGCACGTGCAGCCGCAAGGAGGTGCGCGCCGCGGCCCGGGTGTCGCCCGAGCACCGCGGCGAGGTCGCCTACCCCGGCACCTGTCGCGCGGCGCCGTCCCACGACGACGGTCGAGCCTCCTCCTTGCGCGCGCGCGTGGACCCCGGCGAGGTCGGCTGGCGTGACGGGGTGCTCGGCGAGCGCTCGGAGCGGCCGAGCGAGGTCTGCGGCGACTTCATCGTCCGGGCCAAGAACGGAGACCACGTCTACCAGGTCGCCTGCGTCGTGGACGACGTCGAGATGGACATCACCCACGTGCTGCGCGGCGCCGACCTGGTCGACAGCACCGGCCGGCAATTGCTGCTGTACCGCTGGCTCGGCGCCGACGCTCCGGAGTTCACCCACGTGCCGCTGCGGCTCGACGGCGCCGGGGAGCGGCTCGCCAAGTCCCGGGGCAGCCCGCCCCTGGCGGAGCTGAGGGAGGCCGGGGAGGCCCCTGATTCGGTCATCGGGCGGCTCGCAAACGACGTGGGGCTGACCCCGGCGGCCGTCCCCTGTCGGCCACGCGACCTCGTCGACGCGTTCGCTGCGTGGTGGCCCGAGGGAGTTGCAGGTTGATCTGAGCCCCTTCGGCTGCCACCTTGCCCCATGCCCGCGCACCTCCGCTTCGACCTCCCGTCCGCCGCCTCGGCGGATGTCGACACCCTCGTGATCGCCGGCCGCAAGGCCCGCCTGCAGCAGGACGACGTCCGGGGCCTGCTCCCCGCGTCGGTCGCGTCGGCCTGGGATCGCATGTTGGAGGACCTGGATCCGGGTGACGCCGGCGCCGGCACCTCCTCCTGGACCGCCGACGGGGCCCCCAAGAAGGTCGCGCTCTGCCTCCTCCCCGACGCCGCTACCCACCACAACAGCGCGTCCCGCCCCGACGCGCTGACGGCCCTGATCCGCAAGGCGGCCGGCTCGGCCGACACCGTCGGCATCGTCGTCGCCCTGGACGACGCGGAGCACACCCTCGCCGCCAGCTGCGCGGCGGCCCGGGCGTTCCCGCTGTACGACGGCAAGGGCCGACGCGGCAAAGAGGACAAGAAGGACCAGCAGGTCACGATCGCGCTGCTCGGCGGGGCGGACGACGGCGGACGGGCCGCGCGCATCGCGGACAGCGTGCGCCTCGCGGCGCGCCTCGTGGACCAGCCGACCAGCGTGCTCAACACCGACGCTTTCGTAGAGGACGCGCGCCGGGTCGCCGACGAGGTCGGCGCCACGATCGAAGTGATCCACGGCGAGGAGCTGCGGGACCGGGGGTTCGGCGGCCTGTGGGGCGTCGGCAAGGCGGCCACGGCGCTGCCGGCGCTCGTGATCCTGTCCCGCGTCGTCGAGGGCAGCGACCGCACGATCGCCCTGGTCGGCAAGGGGATCGTCTACGACACCGGCGGGCTGAGCATCAAGGGCAAGGACCACATGCCCGGGATGAAGATCGACATGGGCGGCGCCGCCGCCGTGCTCGGCGGGTTCCGAGTGGCCGCCCAGGGCGCCAGCGGGGACACCGTGCACGCGCTGCTCTGCCTGGCGGAGAACTCCGTGGGGCCCGACGCCACCCGCCCCGACGACATCCTGCACATGTACTCGGGCAAGACCGTCGAGGTGAACAACACCGACGCCGAGGGCCGGCTCGTGCTCGCCGACGGGGTCGCCTACGCGACGCGCCACCTCGCCCCGAACGTCGTCATCGACATGGCCACGCTGACCGGCGCCCAGCTGATCGCCACCGGCAAGCGCCACGCGGGCATCGTCTGCAACGACGCCGACCTGCAGGATCGGGCGTTCGCCGCCGGCCGCCGCAGCGGCGACCTCGTCTGGCCGCTGCCCTGGTGCCCCGAGCTGTTCCGCAAGGAGTTCCGCAGCGAGTGCGCGGACATGAAGAACAGCGTCAAGGACCGGATGAACGGCCAGACCTCCTGCGCGGGTCAGTTCGTCGGCGAGCACCTCGACCCCGACTGGGAGGGGAGCTGGCTGCACATCGACATGGCCGGCCCGGTCGAGGCCGAAGACCGGGGCACCGGCTACGGGGTGGCGCTGCTGGCCGAGCTGCTCGGGTTCTGATCACTCCCGGAGTCGCCGGGCGATCGCGCGGGCGGCGTGGGCCGCAGGCCCCTGATCCGCCTGGTCCAGCAGGTCCGCGAGCGACTCCAGCGCGCCCGCCTGCCCCAGCCGATCTCCGACCGACTCGTACAGCGCCGCCGCCCGCCGCAGCGAGGCGATCGCGGCCGTCGAGTCCCCCTCGCTGAGGAGCGCTTGGGCCAGGGCGCGGGTGGCCGCGGCCTCCCCCGCTCGGTCGCCGCTGGCGGCCGACCGCTCGATCGCCTCGGCGAGTCGCTCGCGGGCGTCCTCCGCCCGCTCCGCCGTCGTGCCCTCCAGGCGGCTCGCCATCGCGGCCAGCCGCTCCCACCCGTGCTCCTCCGCCCGCCGCTTCAGCTCGGCGAGGGCGCCGGGGTTGGCCGCGGCTCCGTTGGCGACCCGCACCTCGACCCCGACCAGCCCGGCGCGGATGCGGGTGTGCTCCGCCTCGTCGAACTCCGTCAGCGCGATCTGGTCCTCCGCCCGCTCGAGGTACCGCATCGCGCGCGCCAACTCGTCGCGGCGCAGCGCGTCGGTGGAGGCGTCGAGCCAGGCGGCGGCTGACTCTGCGGTACGCCCGGCCTCGCTGAGCGCCTCGGCCTGGCGCGGCCGCGCGCGCGGATCGCCCTCGGCCGCGAGCGTCGCCGCGACCGCGCTGTTCAGGGCGGACCAGCGGCCCGACTCGCGGGCGGAGCGCTCCAGGCTCTCCCGGAGCAGGCCGTGGGCGAAGCGCCAGCCCGCCCGGTGGTGGCGCGCGAGCCCTCGGTCTACGAGGCGTCCGACCAGCCCGTAGGGGACCTCCAGCCCGGCCTGGCGACAGGCTGCGAGCCACTCGTCCAACCCCACCTGCAGCCCGATGGCGGCGGCGAGCTCCAGCGTCGGGCGGAGCTCGGCGGCGTGAGCGGCGAGCGTCTGCTCGACGCGGTGCAGCCAAAGGTCGTGGATGTCGTCCGGGACGGGGGCCCGCTCGCCCTCTCGCAGCACGAACCCCTCGCCCGCGGCGTCGAGCTCCAGCACGCCCCGGGCGACCCAGTCCCCGAGCAGCTGGACGGCGAACAACGGGTTGCCCGAGGCGCGCTCGACGACCGTCGACGCGAGCTCGCCGGAGAGCCCCAGCATGCGGCCGACGAGGTCGCGGATGGCCTCCTCCCCGAGGCGCTTGACCTGCACCACCGTCGTCTCGCGCCAGGTCTGCACCGCCGCGAGGCGCCGCTCCGCCGGCGAGTCCGGCTGCACGTCCTCGTCCCGGACGGTGAGCACGAGGAGCAGGGGGGCAGGCCGGGTCCGGCTCCGATTCACCAGCGTCGCGACGAGGTCGAGGGTGGTCGGATCGTGCTGCACGTCGTCCAGCCACAGGACGAGCGGGCGCGCCGACGCCTCCGCCCCGAGCAGCGCCGAGATCACCGCGAGCCGTTCGTCGACGGGCAGCGGGTCGTCCTCCGGCTCGGGCGCGACGACCGCCGCGACGGCGCGCCCCAGGTGCCGGCTCGGCCGCCCCAGCCGCTCCAGTCGCTGCTCTGCGCGCCACCGGATCGACGAGCCGGGCAGCCCTTCGGCCCGCAGCAGCCGGGCGAGCATCGGCTCGACGCCGTCGCCGGGGCCGTGCTGAGCGGAGTGCACCGCCGCTTCGGTCTGGGCGATCCCGTGCTCCTCGGCCCGGTCGCACAGCCACTCGGCCAGGTGGCTCTTGCCGACCCCGGCCTCGCCGCGGAGCAGGACCACCCGCGTGACGTGGCGCCCGGTCACCTGGCGCAGCGCGGCCCACACCTGGTCACGCTCGAACTGCCGTCCCACGAGCGCCGGGGTGCGCAGGCCGAACAGGCCGAGGCCGGCGCCGACCAGGCTCATGCGGGTCGGCGGCGGCTCCAGCGGCCTCCAGTCCCGCGGGGCGGCTCGCGCGCCCATGCGTACCGGCACCGGCTTGCGATCCTCCACGTCGGTCAGCGCCCTCGCCGCGTCGGTCGCGTGCTGGAAGCGCTCGGCGGCGTCGCGGTGGAGCAGGCGATGCAGCCAGTCCTCCAGGCCGCGCGGGACGTCGATCTCGGGCTGGAACTTCGGCAGCACCCCCTTGAGGTGCCCCTCGAGCACCGCGATCGAGGTGCCCCCGCGGTGGGGCGGGTGACCGGTCGCGAGCTTCCAGGTCAGGCAGCCCAGCGCGTACAGGTCGGTCCAGGGGCCGATGTCGTGAGGCGCGACCCGGATCTGCTCCGGCGCCACGTAGGACGGGCTGCCGTAGAAGTTGTCGGTCGGCCCGTCGGTGGTGACCCGATCGCGCGCGACGGTCTGCGCGATGCCGAAGTCGACCAGCTTGGGGCCGGGCCGCAGGTCGTCCTCGCCCGGCAGGAGCACGTTGCCCGGCTTGATGTCCTTGTGGATGACGCGGCGCGCGTGGGCGTAGGCGAGCGCCTCGAGCAACCGATGGAGGAGGTCGCGCAGCTCGGGCCAGCGGACGCGCCGGACCAGCGACTTGGCGGTGCCTCCCGAGCACAGCTCCATGACGAGGTACGGCCCGCCGACCGCGAGCCGGCCCGCCGCCGCGTCGGCCGCGGCGGCCGAGACGACGCCGTGGTCGAGCACCGCGACGATCCCGGGGTGCTGCAGCGCGGCGACGGCGCGGACCTCCCGGTCGAAGAGGACCTGGGCGTCCGCGCCGGCTTCCCCCTTGAGGGTCTTGACCGCCACCCGGAGCCCCTGGGAGCGATGCACCGCCTCCCAGACGAGGCCCATGCCTCCCCGGCCGATGATTCGCTGCAGGTCGAACGGCCCCAGCGGGATGGGCGGGGCGCTCATTCCTCCGGGGCGGAGGCCCAGAGCTTGTTGAGCCGCGAGCCGCCGACGTCGAACTTCCACGCCGCGAAGCCGCTGCTGCTGCTCACCGGCACCGGGCCGCACCGCGAGCCGCCGACGCGGGCGGTGACGGTGTCACCCTTCCAGTGGATCGAGACCTTGGTCTCCGAGCCGGTGGGGGCTCCCTTGCAGGTCTTGCTCTTGCTGCCGGTGAGGGTGGTCGAGCTCTCTCCGACCTTGAGGGTGAAGCGGTTCTTCAGCGACGTCGTGTGCGGACCCGTCGCCCGGTAGCCCATCTTCACCTCCGACTTCGCGAAGGAGGAGATGCGCGCGCCGATCTCGCCGCCGGTGTTGCGGGTCAGCTCGGCGGTCGAGAAGAACGTGTTGAACTTCACCGGCGGCGGGGTCTCCACCACGACCGGCTCCGGCGTCGGCTCGGGCGTCGCGATGGGGATGTCGATCACCACCTCCGGCGGCGCCGTGGCGACCGGGGTGGGCGTCGGCTCCGGCTCTTCCTTGCCCGTCACCGCCACGATGATGACGACGGCCACGAAGGCGGCGGCGGCGCCGCCGATGATCAGCCCCATCGGCGGACCGCTGGCGACCGCGGCGGCGCCCTTCTTGCCCTTGCCCTTGCCGCCCTTGGCGGCGCCTCGTCGACCGGTGCCGCCCCCCGCGGCCCTTCGGCCGGTGCCGCTCGCGGCGGCCTTTCGGCCGGTGCCGCTCGCGGCGGCCTTTCGGCCGGTACCGCTCGCCGCGGCCCTCCGGCCGGTGCCGCCGCCGGATCGGTCGGCACGCCGGATGCGCTGCTCGACCGGCCTGCCGGTGGGCTTGCCGGGTACGTCGGGCACGCCGCCCGGTGCGGGGCGCTGGGGCGGCGCGGCCTGCTGGGTGGGCTGGTCCTCGACGGAGAGGTTGGGGGGCGTCGGCGGCGGCGGCCCGGCGCTCGGCATGCGCTCGGTCACTACGTCGTCCGGCGGCAGCGTCATGTGCTCGGCCGTCTCCATCGCGCCGAGGGCCGCCTTGCGCTCGGCCTCCCGCTCCGCTTCCCGCTGATCGAGGCGGTCCTTGATCTCCTGGAGCTTGGCCTCTTCGCGGGCGGAGCCGATCGCCTCGGCGGCGCCGGGGATCGTCAGGGAGATCATGAACAGCGGCGCGCCCGGTCCCTGCTCCTCGAGCACGCGCTCGGTGATCTTCGTCAGCGTCTGCGTGCGGGTCAGGTCCGTGCGCCCCTCCTTGCCCGGACGCCAGTCGGGTCCCTCCGCCTCCCACGCGAGCGGGCGCCCGCTGCGGGTGACGAGGGGGATGTTCTCTTCGTTCGCGATGCGACGGACGAGGTCTACGAGCGGACGCGTAGGATCGACCTCGTATTCCTGCGCGAACCCCGCGTCGGTGATCTCGACCCGGACGACGATGGAGGACGCCATGACCCGGCGAGGATATCAGGCATGCGGGTGACGTTGCTCGATGGCCCCGTCGGTACCGAACTCGCGCGGCGCGGGGTGCCCACGCCGCTGCCCCTGTGGTCCGCCGCCGCCATCGAACAGGCGCCCGAAGCGCTCGCCCGGATTCACGCCGACTACGCGGCCGCGGGGGCGACGGTGCACACCGCCAACACGTTCCGGACGGACGCCTGGACCCTGGGCCGGCTCGGGCTCGGCGATCGATGGCAGGAGCTGACGGCGAAGGCGGTCGCCATCGCGCGGGGCGCGGTCCCCGACGATCACCGCGTCGCGGGCTCGATCTCGCCCCTGGAGGACTGCTACCGACCCGATCTGTCCCCCCCGGCGGCGGTCTGGCGGGTCGAGCACGGCCGGTCCGTCCGAGCCCTCGGGGAGGCCGGGGTGGACCTGCTCCTGTGCGAGACGTTCCCCCACCCGGGGGAGGCGCTCGCGGCCCTGGACGCCGCGCTGGAGGTGGGGCTGCCGGTCTGGTTGGCGCTGACCCCGGGCCCGTTCGGAGACCTGCTCACCGACGCCGTGATCCTGGAGACGCTCGACGAGGCGGCCCGCCGGGGGGCCGAGGCGGTCCTCGTCAACTGTTCCCGGCCCGAGCGGCTCAGCCGGCTGATCCCGCGCCTCGTCGAAGGCGCCGGCGAGCGCGGCGCGGAGGTCGGCGCCTACGGCAACGTCGGGGAGCCGGACGACGAAGTCGGCTGGCGGAACGAGGGGCCGGCCCGGCCCGAGCCCTACGCGGCGGCGGCGGTCGGCTGGGCGGAGGCCGGTGCGTCGATCGTCGGCGGCTGCTGCGGCACGACCCCCGAGCACATCGCCGCGCTGGCCGAAGCGCTCAGACGGTCATCTCCGACCGGGCGCTGAGCAGCGCCTCGCGCATCGTGGCCAGGTCTGCCCGGCTCTCGGCGCGGGCGCACAGGGTGATCAGCCAGCGCTCGAGCGACGGGTGGGCCGCCCCGCTGGGGGCCAGCGCCGCGGTCAGGGCGTCCGAGGCGCCCTGATCGGTGGTGGCGCCGGGGCGCAGGTCGTTGGTCAGCGCCATGTCGACCGCGACCAGGGCGAAGTCGACGGGCAGCCGGGGCACCCCGCGCAGCCAGCGAGGCACGCTCCAGGTGGCGTCGGCCTGCACCTCGGGGGGCAGCGCCGTGTCCGCGAGGGCGGCGATCGGATCGTGGCGCAGCCGCAGCTGGCGGGCGGTCGGCTCGTCCGGCGGCGGGGGGCCGCGCTCGTCCAGCCGGCGCGCCGCCTCGCCGTCGC
This sequence comes from uncultured Rickettsiales bacterium, assembly GCA_964416435.1. GTDB lineage: Bacteria > Myxococcota_A > UBA796 > UBA9615 > UBA9615 > CAYQEG01. The sequence goes on along the minus strand of CAYQEG010000002.1, from coordinate 25,642 downwards.
CCAGCGCGAGGAGCTGCTCGGCGAAGGCCGGGAGGGTGCGGCCGAGCCGGTGGGCGGCGAGCGCCTTGAGCACGAGCACCGCGGCGAACCGTGTCGGGCACACCCGGAACGCGTCGACGAGGCCGACCCAGTCGATCGTCGGCAGCTTGGGGATGCGGGCCAGCGCCTGCTCCTTGGGCCACCCGGTCAGCAGGCCGGCCGCCTCCCCGTACTCCAGCACCTCCTCCAGGCCCAGCCAGGCGACGCGGGCCCGCGCCCGGATCTTCGGGATCGGGTTGGGGGAGGGGGCCGCCGCGGCGGGCGCATCGGGGGCCGGCGGCGTGCCCGGCTCCTCTACCGGCTCGTCGTCGCCGCCCGGCTCGACCGTCTCCTTGCGCGCCGGTCGGGCGCTGGTCACCACCGCCTCGGTCTGCTCCAGCCCCTCCAGCGCTTCGTCCTGCTGCTGCTCCTCGGACATCGCGGCGGCCGGATCCTCCGGGTCCGCCGACGCCATCTCGGCCAGCTCCTTGGTGAAGGAGGCGACGGCGGCGGCGTCGATCCCCTCGCGCTCCCCGCCCACTTGCTGGGGGCCGAGCTTGTCGGGCCGCTCGTGGCCTCGGGTGACCCCCCGGGTGTCTCCGGACCAGGTGTCGAGGTCGTCGGCAGCGATGTCCCGCGGGCGCGCGCCGTCCGCCCGGCGCGCCCGCTCGGCCGCCTCCGACGCGGCGGAGCGCGAGTCGTGTCCACCGTTCGGGGGCCCCTTCGGCACGGCCCTACTCTACTGTGCTCGGCCCGAGACGGTGCGGCCCCCGAAACCGGGCATGGCCCGACCGCGGACGAGGGCGTAAGATCCCGGGAATGAGCCGAGTTGCGCTCCTCGTCGCCGTCACGGCGCTTCTGCTGGCCGGGTGCGCGTCACTCGGGCCGGCGGCGGGCGCGTTGGCGCGCGCGGACAGCGGGCTCGGCACCGCCCTGGAGGCGGGCGACCTCGTCGTCGCCGTCGATCGCGGCAAGGGCGCGCGCCACTCCATCGTGAGGCTCCGCCCGGCGCGCGGGTTCGACGGCGGCGGGCGGGTCCAGGTCCAGCCGCTGCTCTCGACCTCGTTCTCGCTCTCGGGCGTCGCGGTCTCCGCTGACGGGCGCTGGCTCGCCGGCGGGGAGGCCCGGGAGAACGGCCGGGTGCGCCTGTGGGACCTTCGGGAGGGCCAGGTCGACCCGGTCTGGACGAGCCCCGCGGGGTGCGCCGATCCGGCGGTCTCCCCCGGCGCGACGTTCCTCGCGATGGCCTGCGATCCGTTCGGACGCCAGCCCGCCCACGTGCTCCTGGTCGACCTGGACGACCTCGCGGTGCTCGCGCTGGTCGGCGAGCGCGACCGGTACCGCCCGGCGTGGGGGGTCGACGGCGATCTCTTGTGGGTGGAGGCCGCGGGCCGGCGCACCCTGGTGTTGCGTCGTCCACCCGGGGCCGTCCCCTACGTGACCCACGAGCTGCTGCAGCCGGTGCGCGGGCTCTGGCCGCAGCTGGACGGCTCGGTGCTCGCGGAGACGGCGCTCCCCGGCACCCGTCGGGAGTTCGTCGAGCTGCTGCCGTCGGGGGTCGTACGGGACGACCACCGCCCCGACCTCTTCCCCCGCACCATCTCCCGGGACATCCCCCTGATCGCGACGGCCTCGGGCCGCTGGCAGGCGGCTGCGTGCGACCGGGGGCCCTGCGGGCTGCTCGGCGTCGCCGACGGCCAGCCCAGCTCCCTGCCGATGACGCTGGGAGGCCACCCCACCGCGATGGCGACGGTGGCCCCCTACCAGGGGCCGGTGCCCCACCCCGAGGATCTCGCGACGGCGCCGGCTTCGGTGCTCACGAGCCACACGGCGGGGACCGTGTCGGTGCTCGGCGTCGAGCTCGGCACCCCCTTGGAGACCGCGTTCTCCACCCTGGACCGGGCGGGGCGGCACCCCTACTGGATCGAGGGCCGCACGGCCCGGGCGAAGCCGCGGGGCATCGGCCTGGGGTTCACCGCGGGCGGTCATTGCATCGAGTACCTGGCCGACGACCGGGGGTTGGTGGTCGCGGTCGACCTGCTGGGCTGCGCGTCGCACTACCTGAGCCCCCCGCTGCAGCCGCTGCTCGACCCCGACGTGCTCGCCGGCGACGGCGGGCTCGACCTGGCCCGCGAGTTCCTCGGGCCCGGCGTCGCGGTGAAGGTCGGCGGCGGGGACGCGGAGCCGACCGGCGCGCCGATCCGTCGGACGGACGTCGTCTACACCGCGCCCGAGCGCGGCTACCACTTCGAGGCGCACAGCGAGGTCCTCGCGTCCGGCCGCGGCCGGGTGCTCGGGGGCACCGTCTGGTTGCGCCTCCAGCTGCCCGGTCGCCAGCGCGCGGCCTCTCGCGCACCCTGAGCGACCGCCCCGCTCCCACGGCCTGCTAGCCTCCCGTCGGCACGCGCCGGAGGCTCGCATGATCCGCTCCCTGGTCCTCTTCTTCGTCCTGCTGGTGACCGCTGGTTGCGTCGGCTCGGTCTCGACCGACGGCGACGCCGACTCCTTCGGCCCCGGCACGTCGTCGGCGTACCTCGTGCTGGACCTCGACAGCGACACGTACCACGTGTTCCTGCTGTCCAACCGGGGCGGCCTGTGCGGCAAGCTGCAGTCGGGGTACGAGCGGGCGTTCGAGGCGACCGAGGAGTACCTCGACGGCGACACCACCGACGACGACCGGTGCGATGCGTACGTCGACGGCCTCGCCGAGGCCTGGGACCCGCTGACCGGCGGCGGCCCCAACCTGCTGTCGGTGCAGGTCAACACGTTCGCGCTGTCCCTGGACGAGGTGACCGAGCCGGACTCGGAGACGTACGACGCGGGCGACGCCGAGGCGCTGCTCGCGGTCAGCTACTTCCCGTCGGGCGACTCGGTCTACCAGCTGGCGGCAGACCGCGACGGCGGCTGCGAAGAGCTCGACGACATGCTCGAGGACGCCGACGACGACGTGGAGACCCTGCACGCGGACGACGGCGACATCACGCTGGACGAGAGCGACGGCGGCGGCTGGCGGGTCGAGTTCGAGGTCGAGCTGGAGGACGAGGACAACGACGCCTCCGGCGACATGGAGGGCGGCTTCGGCGCGTCCGAGTGCGACGTCGAGCTCGACGACCTGGGGCCGCTGAGGTTCCTCGCGAGCCCGTGGGCCTACACGCCCTGGTGGCTGTAGGCGGCCGCGTCGCCGGGAGCGCTCCAGGCTCCTAGAAGTCGTCGTCCTCGATGTGCTCCCGGCGGCGCTCGCGTCGCTCGCCGCGGTGCCGGGTGCGCTCCTCGCGCATCATCCGGCGGATCTCCCGCTCCAGGCGCTTCTGCACGATCAGGAAGGTCACCCGCTGCTCGGGGGTGAGGATGCCCTTGAGGCCCACCACCTGCTCGGCCCGCGCCTCGGCGAGCTTGATGTCGAGCTGGGCGACCGCCTCGATGTGGGCGTCGACCTCCCGCTCCGGGTACTCGCCGGCGTCGGCCATCTGCCTCAGCGCATGCTGGTGCTCCCGCCGGGCCTGGTGGATCTCCTCCATCTTGGCGTCCGTCTCCCGCAGGTACGGGAACAGGCGCGCGGCGGTCGCTTCGTCGAGCTCCAGCGCCTCGGTCAGCGCGGCCGCCCGCACGATGCGGACGCGCTCGAGCATCTCGGAGCGTCGATCGGAGTCGGGGCCGTCGGCCCACGACGCCGCGGGGACGAGGAGGGCGGCGGCCAGGGCCAGCGTGGTCAGAAAGCGTCGCATGGTTCCTCCTACAGCCTCGCGGCCAGGGCGGACAGCTCGTCGGCCGACAGGTCGTCCAGGTCGTCCATCAGGGTGCTGCCGTAGTACCAGTCGTCTTCGAGCTCGTCGGTCGCCAGCGCGGTGCCCGTCCACGACGTGGCCATCAGCTCGCTCGCTTCGGCCGCGTCGTCGTCGTCGGCGACCAGGGCGGCGGCGAGCACCGAGCGGCCCAGCTCGCGGCCCAGCGCTTCGGGATCCTCCAGCGGCGCCGGCTCATCGGTCGAGGCGATGGGCGCCGTCGCGTCGGTGGGCCCGGCCCGCCCGAACAGCAGCGCCAGCGCGAGGGCCGCGGCCGCGGCGAGCCCGACGTACAGGGCCGGGGCGAGCTTGCGCCGGCGCATCGGCACGACCCTCGCTTCGGTCGAGCCGGCTTCGATCCGGGCCATCACCGAGTCGGCGAGGCCGTCGAAGAAGTCGTCGTCGTAGGCGTCGATGTCCACCACGTCCAGCTGACGCAGCTCCTGGACGAAGCCTTCGAGTTCGTCGTCGGTGGGTCCCATGGTTCGCTCTCCTCGGGGCGGGAACTGCAGGATCTCGGCGCTCATGACCCTGCTCCGGCGGGCTCGAGCAGCTGCTTGAGCCGCTTGACCGCGTGATGGAAGTTGACCTTGGCGTTGTTGGCCGTGATGCCGAGCACGTCGCCGACCTCGGCGAAGGTCAGATCGTCGTAGATGCGGAGCAGCGCGACCTCGCGCTGTCGATCCGGCAGGGCGTCCAGGGCGCCGCGCAGGGCCCCGCGCGCTTCGTCGCGGGCCATGTCCTCGAGCGCTGTCGCTTCGCTGCGTCCCACGTCGTTTCCCTCGCCGTCCGTCACCGGCACCACCTCCCGGTGGCGCCACGCTCGCCGCAGCTCGTTGCGGCCCAGGTTGGTGGCGATGCGGAGCACCCAGGTCTTGAAGGAGGCGTCGCCCCGGAAGGAGGCGCGCCCCTTCCAGGCTTGCTCGAACGTGCGCTGCGTGATGTCCCGGGCGAACTGCTCGTCGCCCCGCGCCATGCGCAGCGCCAGCCCGAAGACACTCCGCTGATGCTCGCGCACCAGCCGCCCGAACGCGGCGGGATCGCCGCTTCGGCACGCTTGCAGGTCCTGGTTGTTCCGCTTCGCCGGTTCCACGTTCTCTTCGACCCGTTGGACGGCGCGAGGGTTAAAGGGATTCACTTGGCTCGCACGGTCGCGCTCAGCGCTGGCCGGGAGCCAGGCCGGGCGGGAAGCGCACGCCAGGGCCGGCCGCGGCGTAGCCGTAGGCGGGGCCCCGCAGGCCGACCCGGGCCATCGCCTGGAGCAGCGTGGCGCGGCTGACGCCGTAGCTCTCGGCGGTGGCGAACAGCTTCCAGTGGTGGGTCTCCAGCCGCTCCCGAAGCTCGGTGGAGTGGTGGCTCGAGGGGATCACGCCGTCCTCCGGCTCGGTGATCCTCGGGCTGCGCGGGATCCGACGCCCCTTCGGTTGGGGCCGGCGCTGCAGGTACTCGAGCACGTCGGGGAACGCGTCGACGTCCCACAGACCGCCGGGCATCGCCCCCCACTTCGGGTGGAACGCGCGCTCCAGCACCACCCGCAGCTCGCGGATGTTCCCCGGCCAGTCGTACAGGTGCAGCGCCTCGAGCAGCCGGGGACCGATCGGCGGGGTCCGGGGCGAGCAGAGCGAGATGGTGAGCACCATCACGTCCTCGACGCGGTCCCGCAGCGGCGGGCAGACGACCGTGCGCGCGGGGTCCGCGTCGTCGGGCACCTCCTCGCTCACCCGGAAGTCCATCAGCCCGCCGGTGATCCAGGCCGCCCGCCGCTCGCCCGCGAGGCCGCGCAGGTGGGTCTCGAGCACCGAACGGCCGGCGCCGGCCGGGCCACACAGCCAGATCGGGCCACCCTGGGTGACCTTGCGCTGAACCCGTCGGATCGCCGTCGCGAGCGGCGCGTGCCGGGTGTTGACGGGGCCCGGGAGCGGCGGCAGCGCGGCGTCCGCGGCCTCTTCGTCGGTCAGGTCCCGGTAGACGAACAGCGCCTCGCCGACGCGGAGCACGGAGCCCTCTTCGCAGTCCGCCCCCTCGGGGCCGACCTTCCAGCCGCCCACCATCGTGCCGTTGCGGCTGCCCAGGTCGACGACCCGGAGCACCCCGCCGGTGCGGGTCCGCTCGATGCGCGCGTGCTCGGCGCTGACCCCGTGCACGTCGAGCTTGATGGAGCACGATCGGGACCGCCCGATCGTCATGCGGGCCCCCTCGAACGGGATGACGGCCACGCGGTCGCCGTCCAGCCCCGGGTGGATGCGCAGCAGCCAGGCTCGCCGTCCTTCGCCCATGAGCGAGCAAGCTACCTCACGCGCGCGCTCCCGCGCGCCCGCTTGACGGGTCGTTTGCGGGGGCATATGAAGCCGCAGCCCCCCGGTCCCCTCCCAGCCGGAGCAGGAGTCACCCATGCACGCACGTCGATTCGTCGAAGAAGAGCCGGACGCGATCCGCGCGGCCCTCCAGGCCCGCCACCACGGGTTCGACCTCGACTCCCTCCTGGAGCGGCTCGCCCACCGCAAGGCGCTGCGGGGCGAGCTCGAGGCGCTGCAGGCGAAGCGCAACAGCGGCAGCAAGGACGTCGGCGCCCTGTTCAAGGCCGGCAAGCGGGACGAGGGCAACGCCCTGCGGGCCGAGCTCGCCGCCCTGGGGGGCCAGGTGTCGAAGCTCGAGGGCGACGTACGCGACCTCGAGGCGGGCATCGACGACGACCTGCTCGGCCTGCCCAACCTCCTCGCCCCGGACGTGCCGCTGGGCACCGACGAGGCGGACAACGAGGTGGTGCGCACGTGGGGTGAGCCGACTTCGTTCGACTTCGAGCCGAAGGACCACCACGACCTCGGCACCGAGCTGGACGTGCTCGACTTCGAGCGCGGGGCGAAGATCACCGGCGCCCGCTTCACCGTGATCAAGGGCGCTGCGTCGCGGATGAACCGGGCCCTCATCCAGCTGATGATGGACATGGCCACGGTCGAGCACGGCTACACCGAGGTGCTGCCGCCGTTCATCGTCAACTCGGCGTCGCTGACCGGCACCGGGCAGCTGCCCAAGTTCGGCGAGGATCTGTTCCGGCTGAGCAACCCCGACGACTACTACCTGGCCCCCACCGCGGAGGTGCCGGTCACCAACATGCACCGGGGCGAGATGCTCGCCGCGGAGCAGCTGCCGGTGAAGTACTGCGCCTACACGCCGTGCTTCCGGGCGGAGGCGGGCAGCTACGGCAAGGACGTCCGAGGGCTCATCCGGCAGCACCAGTTCGACAAGGTGGAGCTGGTGCAGCTCACCGCGCCGGACGCCAGCGAGCAGGCCCACGAGGACCTGACCGGCCACGCCGAGGCGGTGCTCCAGCGGCTCGAGCTGCCCTACCGTACGGTGACGCTGTGCTCGGGGGACCTGAGCTTCAGCGCGTGGAAGTGCTACGACATCGAGGTCTGGCTCCCCGGTCAGGGCACGTACCGCGAGATCAGCTCGTGCAGCAACTTCCGGGACTTCCAGGCCCGGCGGGCGTCGATCCGCTACCGCCCCGAGCCCAAGGCGAAGCCGCAGTTCGTGCACACCCTGAACGGCTCGGCCCTCGCGGTGGGGCGCACGCTCCTCGCGGTGATGGAGAACCACCAGCAGGCCGACGGCTCGATCGTCGTGCCCGAGGCGCTGCGGCCGTACATGCGCGGGCTCGAGGTGATCGAGCCGGCCTGATCGTCTGGATCCGTCCGGTCAGGCGGGGGCCGGCGCCCCGAAGAAGATCTCCCGCTCCACGGCGCGCTCCCGCGCGCCCTTGGTCGTGTCCGCCTCGACGAACGCGCGGCGCTGGTGTCCCGGTCGGCTCAGCTTGCAGTAGCCGTTGAACAGCTCGTTGAGCACCTGCAGCAGCACCGCCCTCGGCACCGGCAGGTAGAAGCCGGCCCGCTCGGCCAGGAACGACACCTTGGAGAGCACCGAGCCCCCGAACTCGAAGGCGTCGATGCCGAGCACCGCCAGGTCCTCCTCCAGGTACGGGATGAGGGCGAGCGCGGGGAGCATGGTCTTGAGCCGGCGGAGCCGCGCGGCCGGGTTCCGCTTCTGCCACTCGCTCATCGGGAACTCCTTGAAGTAGTTCGATGGCAGGGCGGTGTGGCGGGACTCGTCGAGGTGGAACAGCCGCAGGATCTCCAGCCCCGGCATGGTGCTCATCATCCCGAAGAAGCTCAGCGCGATGCCTTCGACGGCGACGTTCATGCCGAAGAACTTCTCCAGTCGATCGGACTTGAGGACCCACTCCAGGAACAGGTACTCCCACGCCGACAGCCGCGGGATCGGCACGTCGAAGGCGTGCAGCAGCTCGCGCATCACCACGAAGTGCTTCGCCTCCTCCATCACCTGCATGGTGAGGGCGGCGCGGGCTCCGGTGCTCTTGACGTCGGCGAGCAGCGACGCCGACACCAGCCAGGCGTAGGCCTCACCGTGGCCGATGGCGGAGAGCACCGCGACGATCGCCTCCTTCTCGCGGACCGTGTACTCCCGGTTCAGCAGCTCCTTGAACTCCGGCATCGACAGCCGCTGCCGAGCCTCCTTCTCCTCGTCGGTCATCGTCCGCAGCGCCATCTCCTCGAGCTGCCGCTCGGTCTTGCTGGCGTCGGCGAAGTCGAGCCAGGGCGCGTGCTGCTCGGCCTTCCACAGGAGCCTCAGGCTCTTGTCGTAGTGCTTCTTGCGGAGCACGTCGCTGGCGCCGCCGATGAACTCGTAGTTGACGTCGTCGTACGCCGCCCCGCGTCCCCCGAGGTGGAGGCGCTCCTTCGTGCCGTCGACACCCCGTACCAGGGCGTTGGCGATCGATTCGATCCGCTTGTTCAGGTGGGTGACACCTCGGCGGATGGGGAGCTTCTGGAACTGCATGTGGACTCCGGCCGGTTGCCCGATTCTACCGGACCAGGGGGGATCTCCCGCCCCGAAGTGACGGGGCGTCCCGGTCCGCCGGCCATGAGAGACTCCCGCCCGGAGGAGCAGCCATGCGCGTCGCGGTCATCGGAGCGGGGGTCATCGGGTGTGCGATCGGCTGGGCGTTGCGCCGCGCCGGGTTCGACGCCGTGGTCATCGATCGGCACGGAGAAGTGGGCCACGGCTCGACGTCGGCGTCGTGCGGGATCGTGCGCCGCTTCTACTCCCAGCCCGGCATGACCGCCCTGGCCCAGGAGGCGTCGTACGTCTGGGCCGACTGGGAGGCGCACCTCGGCGGCGTCGACGATGACCTGGCCACCTTCGAGCGGCCGGGCGTGCTGCTCATCCCGCCCGGCATCGACGACCGGACGCGGGCGATCGTCGCCCACATGAAGGAGTGCGGGGTGCCGGTCAGCATCCTGGACGCCGACGCGGCCGAGGCGCGCTTCCCGTTCCTGTGCGCCGACTCGTTCTTCCCCCCCGTGCCGGCCGCCGACCCGGGGTTCTTCGAGCCGACCGGCAAGCGGATCGCCGGCGCCGTCTTCGAGGAGGACGGCGGCTACGTCGTCTCCCCGGGCCTCGCGACCCACAACCTGCGGCTCGCCGGTGAGCGGGACGGCGTGACCTTCCGGCTGGGGGCCCCGCTGGTCGGCGTGGACCGCGCCGACGGCGGCCCGTTCGTGCTGCGCACGGACGGGGAGCCCATCGAGGCGGACGCCGTCGTCAACGCCGCCGGGCCGCACTCGGGCGTCGTCAACGCGATGGCGGGGGTGACGCTGCCCCTGGAGACGCGGCCCCTGCGTCGGGAGGTGCACGCGATGCGCAACCCGCGGTACCAGGCCGGCGGCGGCGTGCCCGTGGTGGGCGACCTGGACGGCGGGATCTACTTCCGCCCCGAGTCCCGCTGCCGCGACATCATCGTCGGCTCGGCGGACCCCGCGTGCGACGCGTTCGAGTGGGTCGAGGACCCCGACGACTACAACGAGAGCATCACCGACCTGGTGCACGAGCGGCAGACGCTGCGGCTGATGAAGCGCTTCCCGGGCATGCGTCGGGGGCCGGCCCGCGGGCTCGGCGCCCTCTACGACGTCACCGTGGCCGACTGGTACCCGATCATCGACAAGACGGATTCGCCGGGCTGGTACGTGGCGATGGGCACGAGCGGCTCCTCGTTCAAGACGGCGCCCGTCATCGGCCCGCTGGTGGCCGCGCTGGTGGCGGAGTGCGAGGGGGGCAGGGACCACGACGTCGACCCCGTCGTGCTCGACCTCCCCCGCTCGGGGCTGCGGGTGGACACCAGCTTCCTGTCCCGCCTCCGCGCCGCCAACGCGACCACCGGAACCGTGATCGGCTGAGCCCTCAGGGGCAGTGCTCGAGCCCGCCGCGGTCGGGGGCGCCGCAGAAGTCCTGGCCGAAGTCGAGGCCGGCGTCGACCATCGGGGAGCTCGGGTCCAGGAACCAGGCCGGCTGGAACATGGGGTCCCGGGCGTCGTTGCCGAGGCCGGGGAAGAACTCGTCGTTGGCGACCTGAGCGCGTGGCTCAGGGTGACGCCGCCGATGCTCGCGGCGAGCTCGTCGTCGACGCTGCCCCAGCCGATGACGAGGTCGACGGCCACGGCGTCGCCGCCTTCGAGCTGCGGTGGCTGCCCGGCGACGACGGCCCCGCCCGGGGACGGGCGGGCGAGGAGGTGGAGGTCTGGTGGAACGACGAGCCGCTGGGCTCGTTCGACCTGCTGGAGGACCCGGTCGCAGGGCTCGCCGACTACTGCCGGTTCGGGGACGTGCGTCGCCTGTGGGCGGGGGCGGTCCAGGTCGCCTGATCGCGCCGATGAGCTCGGCGGCGCCGTCGGGTCCCGACCGCGGCGAACAGCAGGAGGGCCGGCGCGGCCGGCCCGGGGGAGGCCTGCTCGCAGCCGCAGGAGGCCCCCGGCGCGTCGACGGTGAGGTCGGCGCCGTCGCAGTCCTGGTCGACGCCGTCCATCGCGATCTCCTCGCCGCCGGGGCGGATGGCGGGATCGGTGTCGTCGCAGTCGCCGTCGTTGTCGACGTACCCGTCGGGCGCGGGGCAGGTCGGGTTGTCGGGGTGGGGGGCGAAGGGCGTGCCGTAGCCGTCCCCGTCGTTGTCCCGGAACCACTCGGCGTCCTCCTCGACCGCGACGTCTCCGTCGCAGTCGGCGTCCAGGCCGTCGCAGGGCGGGTCGTCGGCGCCCGGGTAGACGCTGTCGTCGCCGTCATCGCAGTCCCCGTCGTCGATCGAGAAGCCGTCCCCGTCGAGGTCGCTCGCCGCGTCGTCGTCGTCGGCCACGTCGTCGTCGTCGGCCACGTCGTCGTCGTCGGCCGCGTCGTCGTCGTCGGTGGCGTCGTCATCGTCGGTGGCGTCGTCGTCGTCCGCGGGGGCCGAGTCGTCGTCGTCGCCGGCCGAGTCGTCGTCGTCCCCACAGGCGGGCGGGCAGTCCCCGACGCTCACCAGGCCCGGAGCCTCCGACGCGATGGCGCCGTGCTGGATCGGCGCGGCCACGCGGGTCGGGCTCTGGTAGTCGACCACCACGCGGAGCGCGACCGACCGCGACGACACCTCGTCCGCGCCCAGCGCCCAGATGATCGAGTGGGCGACACCCTCCGGGCTCGCGTCGAGGTTGCTCGTGTCGCTCGCCGTCGACGCGAGCTCCCAGCTGCCGCCTCCGGCGACCGAGTACTCCAGGCGCACGGACGGGGCGGGGTCCCCCTCGACGTCGACCAGGTCGAAGGCCACCGGGACCTGGTCGACCAACACGTCCGCCGACGCCGAGCCGACGCCGATCGCGCCGGCGACGACCGGGTGCACGACCGCGTGGGTCGGGTTGTTCGGCAGGAGCGGCTCGGGGATCCGCGGGTTGAGGAAGAGGTGCACGCCGTCCCCATCGGGGGCGACCGCGAGGTCGACGTCGCCGTCCGAGTCGACGTCCCCCCAGGCGATGGCCCGGTGCTCCGCCACGTCGTCCCCGGACGTCCAGCCCTCCTCGAAGGCCCCCGCGCCGTCGCCCAGGTACAGGCGCAGCGGCTCGAACTCCGCCGTCGCCGCGACGACGTCGAGGTCGCCGTCGCCGTCTACGTCGGCGGCGGCGACCTGCTCGGTGTCTCCACCCGACGGGGCCGGGTTCGTCGCGGACAGGCACGTCGCGGGCATCGCGTCGCAGAGCCCGCTGTTCAGGTAGAGCTCGTCGTACCCGCTGTCGGTGTTCCCGGCCCACAGGTCGGCCACCCCGTTGCCGTCGAAGTCGCCGACCGCCAGGGACGTGGTCGAGTAGGCGGTGCCCGACGCCCAGGCGCTCGGCAGGCAGGAGGCCGGGGTCGTCGCGCACGTGCCGTCGTTCTCGTGGAGCACGTTGTCGTCGCCGTCGTTGGTGGCGACGAGGTCCAGGTCACCGTCGGCGTCCCAGTCGTACCAGGCGATGGCGGTGCTGGCGCCGCCGCCGAGGGCCTCCCACGCGGAGGACAAGCAGGTCGAGGGGGCGCCCACGCAGGAGCCGTCGTTCGCGTAGACCCGGTTGACGCCGGGGTTGCGGGCGATCGCGAGGTCGAGGTCGCCGTCGTCGTCCCAGTCGCCCCACGCGAGCGCCGACGCCTCCGCGTCCTCGGTCGCCTCCCAGGGGGTGATGGTCTCCAGGCAGGTCGCCGGGGCGGAGGAGCAGGTGCCGTCGTTCCAGCGCACCCAGGCGGGGCCGTCGGCCGGCACACCGCTCAGGTCGAGGTCCCCGTCGCCGTCGACGTCGGCCCAGGCGACCGCCTGGGTGGAGCTCGAACCCGCCGTCGCCCACGCCTCCGCCAGCCCGTCCTCGTAGCGGAGCACCCGGTCGGGGTCGCCGTCGCTCCCCACGGCCAGGTCGAGGTCGCCGTCGCCGTCCCAGTCGCCCCACGCCAGCGAGGTGATGTCGTCGGTCAGCGCGACGCTGGGGCCGGTCGCGAGCGGGAAGCCTTCGTTCAGGTACTGGCGGCTGACCCCGTTGGTGTTGCCCGCGACCAGGTCGGGCCGGCCGTCGCCGTCTACGTCGGCCCACGCCACGGCGTAGGTCGACAGGACGGACAGCCCCGAGTCCCAGTCGACGCCCATCACGCCGGTGCCGTCGTTGGCGTAGACCCGGTTGACCAGCGGGGCGCCACCGTCCCCGTTGCCGACGGCCACGTCGAGGTCGCCGTCCCCGTCGTGGTCGGCGAGATCGACGGACCAGCTGTACTCCCCGTGGGGGCTCGACTCGTAGCGCGTGAAGTCCTCCCCGACGTTGAGGTAGTGGTCGTTCTGCTCGGCGCCCTGGTTGGCGATCAGCAGGTCGAGGTCGCCGTCCCCGTTGACGTCGCCCAGCGCGACGCCCTGGCTGGTGCCGATCTGCACGTCGATGTCGGCGCCGACGAGCGTGTCGACCGCGGCGCAGGCGTCGAGGAACAGCTGGTTCTTGCCCCCCGCGACCGAGACCACCAGCTCCAGGAACTCGTCTCCGTCGAGGTCCGCCCAGGCCAGGTCCGTCGCCTGCTGGGTCGCCGCCCCGGTCCAGCCGGGAGCGGTGTCGAGCGTGCCGCCGAGGTTCTCGTAGATGGCCACCCGCGGCTCCAGCGAATGCACCGCGGCGAGGTCGAGGTCGTCGTCCCCGTCGCAGTCCCCGAAGGCCAGCCCGAGGGTCCACAGGCCGCTGTCCGACTCCCACACCGGGGTGTTGTCGAACCCGGTGCAGTCGCCGACGTTGGGGTAGATGAAGTCCGTGCTCCCGAAGTTCCCCGAGGCGAAGTCGAGGTCGCCGTCTCCGTCGATGTCGCCCAGGGCGACCGCCTCCGAGTTGATCTGCTCGGGCGTCGTGTAGATCGGCACCGCCTGCAGGCCGCCGCCGCCGTTCAGATAGACCTCGTTGGCCGCGGTCGAGTAGCGCGCGGCGGCGAGGTCGAGATCTCCGTCGCAGTCGACGTCTCCGAAGGCGAGGTCACGGTGGTCCTTGTCGCCCGACACGAAGTCGGACCCCGAGTCGAGCACCGCCTCGGACGACGTCCACAGCCCCGAGGAGCTCGGGCAGGCGCCGAGCAGGAGCGCCGCGAGGGCCAGGCCGAGGGGTTGGAGCGCGCGCGTCGACACCGGCTACTCCATCACCGCCCACAGCTCGTCCTGCGCGAACGGCAGCGGGTAGCTGACGTCCGTCGGGTTCGACCCCCAGGCGTTGCACAGCAGCGACAGCGTCACGTCCGCGTCGGGCCGGTGCCCGACCCACGTGGCGAAGCCCCCGAGGGCGCCGTTGTGGCCGATGTCGGGCCCTCCGTCCGTGTCGAGCACCAGGAGGCCGAGGCCGTAGTCGATCCCCGGCCCCACGGGCACGGCCAGGTCGGTCTGCAGCTCCGTCGTCGCCTCGGTGTGGAGCCCGCCGCCGAAGCGGGCCTGACCCCAGCGGGCGACGTCGAGCGCGGTGGCGACCATATTGCCCGCGCCCCCGGCCGAGTCCGGGTGGGTGCGGTTGGCCTCCGGGTAGGGGGCGTCACCCCACCAGGCCGCCACGTCGCCCCAGCCTTCGCCCAGCGCCGGGACGTACGTGGCGTCCAGCGCCAGCGGGGTCAACAGCCGCTCCTGCATCTGCTGCCGCCACGGGGCGCCGCCGGCCTCCTGGGCGATGCGCGCGAGCAGCATGTAGTGGGTGTTGCTGTAGGCCCACTGGGCGCCGGGCTCGTGCACCAGGGGGTCGTCGGCGACGAGGGCGAACAGCTCGTCCTCGGTCCAGGCACGGTCGGGATCGGCCTGGGCCTCCGCGGTGCCGAGCGCTCCGGGGATGCCGGCGGTCTGGATCAGCAGCATCTCGACGGTGATCTCGGCGGCGCGCGGGTGCACCCCGGGCATCCACTCCTCCAGCGTGTCGTCGAGGGTCAGCGCGCCGTCGTCGAGCAGCTCCAGAACGAGGCCGGCGGTGTAGGTCTTGGTGATGCTCGCGATCCCGAAGGGGGCGTCGGCGGCCAGCGGGTCACCGTCGGGGCCGTCCCGCCCCGCCGCGTCGGTCCAGGTGGCGCCGTCGCCTCGGACCATCGCGATCGCGCAGCCGTGCGCGGGGTGCTGGTCGACGCCGGCCTGCAGGGCGTCGAAGACCTCGTCGGTGATGGCGTCATCGAAGCTCGGCGCCGGGGTCGGCTCGGGCTCGATCGGCTCGTCGGTCGGGCAAGCGACGAGGAGCAGGGCGGCGGGGAGGAGCGCGACGGCTCGGGGGGCGGGCACGAGCATGGACGAAGAGTAGCGGCACCCGCCTACTTGACGCCGAGCAGCTCGAGCAGATCCTCTTCGACGTCGTCGTACTCGTCCGCCTTGGGGAACCGCTCCAGCGTCATCTGCAGCTCGGCGATCGCCTGGGCCTTGCGCCCCAGGGCGACGAAGATCTCGGCCTTCCGCTGGTGCAGCCGGACCAGCTCGCGCTCCTTGTAGCTCGTCTCGTGCTGCTCACACCAGGCCAGCGCGTCGTCGATCAGCTCCAGCGCCCGCTTGCCCAGCCGGTCGTCGTGGGCGACCGGGGGCGGCACCAGGTCCTCGATGCGGTTGGGCACGTCGCCGACGACGAGGAACATCGCGGCCGCGCCGGCGACGTCCCACTCGGACAGGAACGGCCAGTGGTCGCTCGCCTCCAGGTTGCTCGCGTCGACCATCCGGTCGAGCTCCCCGGGCAGCGACGGGAAGGTGGGCGGCTCCATGCCGGCGGCGCGTCGCTCCTTGAGGCCGGCCAGCAGCACGTCGATCGTGGCCAGCCACTCCCGCACCTGCCGGGGGTAGTCGTCCCCCTTGGGCATGTTCACGTCGATGGCGCCGCCGTCGCCCAGCTGGATGAGCAGGTCCAGCTGCAGGCTCTGCTTGGCGATGATCGTGCCGAAGTAGTCGTCGCCGTCCCGGGCGGTCGGCTTGCCCGCGCTGATCTCGGCGTCCGCCGCGGCGAAGAACTCCGCCGTCGCTTCGTCCAGCAGGGACGTCCGCCGGGCCCGCGACTCCATCAGCGAGCGCATCACCGCCTCGTAGTCCTGCTGGGCGAGCACGAAGTCCGGCTCGTCGCGGACGAGGTCGCCGAGGCGACGGCTGGCCGCTTCGTAGTCCCCCGCCTCCGCCTCCTGCAGCGCCTTGCCGTACTGGGCGACGTCCGCGAGATCGTCGGTCTGACGCTGCGGCGTGGCCGGCACCGCGTCGGGCAGGCCGGAGATGAGCTTGTCCGCGAGCGCCGTCTCGAGCTCGAAGAACCGGTCCTGCTGGCCGAGCACGCTCTCGGCGACCAGCACGTCCCCGGTGTCCGCGTTGACCAGCCGCACGTCCAGCCGCAGGTTGGGCGACAGGGCGACCAGGCTGCCGAACGCCAGGTGCGTCGCGCCGACCAGCCGACCCACCTTCTGGGCGGTGGAGGGGTCGAACTCGTCCCCCTGCTGCATCTGCAGCTCCCCGATGACCTCCTGCAGGCGCACCCGCTCGACGACGGTCACCGACGGGGACCGGGCCAGGTCGGTGGTCATCATCTCCGCCAGCCCGCGACCCAGGGGGTCCCACTCGGCGTCGCCGGAGTTGTTGGAGAAGGGGAGCACCGCGACCACCAGCGGGTCGGCGTGCGCGAGGCCGGGCAGCAGGAGCAGCGCGGCGACCAGGAGGGCGCGGATCACGCCCCGATCCTACGCGGGGGACGGCTCCAGTGCGGCCCAGCTGCTGTCGTCGTCGTCGTCGTCCAGAGTCTGCTCCCACTCCGGCGGACGCCAGCCGCCGTCGGTCGGGGTCCGCTCGTCGGCGGCGCCGAAGAGCACGCGCACGTCCTCGATGACCATGTACAGCGCGGGCACCAGCAGCAGGATGATGAACGTCGCGAACAGCACCCCGAAGCCCAGGCTGACCGCCATCGGGATCAGGAACCGGGCCTGCACCGACGTCTCGAAGATCATCGGCAGCAGGCCGAAGAAGGTCGTCAGCGACGTCAGCAGGATCGGCCGGAACCGCCGCGCGCCGGCGTTCTGGATCGCGTCGTGGGCCGTGGCGCCGTCCCGCCGGTAGCGGTTGGTGGTGTCGACGAGGACCAGCGAGTCGTTCACCACGACGCCCGCCAGCGCGATGATGCCGAGCGCCGAGACGAAGCTCAGCTCGTAGCCCATCACCAGGTGGCCGAGCACCGCGCCGACGAAGCCGAACGGGATCGCGCTCATGATGATCACCGGCTGGATGTAGCTCTTCAGCGGGATCGCCAGCAGCGCGAAGATGACGAACAGCGCCATCAGGAAGTTCGGCCCCAGGGACTTGAACACCTCCGCCTGCTCCCGCTGTTCGCCGACCATCGCGACGTCCAGGCCGGGGTAGCGCTCGGTCAGGTCGGGGAAGAGCTCCTCCTTGACCGACGTGATGACGTCCTGGGGGGAGCGCACGCCCGGCGCGAGATCGCCGGCCACCGTGACGACGCGCCGGCCGTCCTCCCGGTCGATCGTGGTCGGCGCCCGCGTCCGGCTGAAGTCCGCGACCTGGTGCAGCGGCACGAAGCCGCCTCCGGGGGTGCGGACCTGCAGCCTCTGCAGGTCGTGCTCGCTGACCCGCTGCTCCTCGGGCAGGCGCACCATTACCTTGATCTCGTTGCGGCCCCGCTGCTCGCGCAGCGCCTCAGCGCCGTAGAAGGCCGCCCGCAGCTGCGACGCGACCATCTGGGTCGTCAACCCCAGCGCCGAGGCCTCCTGCTCCTTCAGCTTGAAGTCGAGCTGTCGCTTGCCGCTGGCGTAGCCGTTCTCGACGTTCGTCAGGTCGCTGTAGGCGGCGAGGGCGTCCGCCGCGTCGGCGCTGGCGGTGGCCAGCACGTCGCCGTCGCGGTGGGACAGCTGGATCGCCGCGGCCGAGCCGGCGTGGGGGCCCACCGCGGACGTGAAGATGACCGACTCCGAGCCGACGACCTCCGGCAGGTTGCTCTGCCACGCCGCCTTGAACGCGGCGGCCGTGAACTCCCGCTCCTCGCCGGGCACGAGGTTGATCTCGAGGCTGACGAGGTGGCTGCCCCGCTCGCTGCCGGGGCGCGGGCCGCGCAGCGGCGGCGTCTCCCCGACCCGCAGGTACATGCCGCGCACGTTCTCCGGGCCGCCGAACTCCTCGATGGTCTGGTCCGCGGCGGCCTGCAGCATGTCGCCGGCCTCCTGGGCCCGACCGACGTCGGTGCCGTAGGGGAACCGGATCACCGCCGAGGCGAGGTCACCCTCGAGCTGCGGGAAGAAGCTGAACGGCACGACGCCGCTGCCGACGAGGCCGACGCCGAACATCAGCATCGCGATCGCGACGGCCACCGCGGAGTAGCGCCAGCGGATGACGAAGTTCACCGCCGGCCGGTACATGTGGTCGATCTGGAACCGGAGGGCGCGGGCGACCTTCTCCTGCACCCACAGCGCCGGCCGCATCCACTTCGGGTCCTCGCCCATGTGGGCCAGGTGGGCGGGCAGGATGAAGAAGGACTCGAAGACGCTGAACACCAGCACCGCGATGACCATCAGCGGGATGATCCGGAAGACCTTGCCGAACAGCCCGGGGATCAGCAGCAGCGGGCTGAACGCCGCGATCGTCGTGAGGATCGCGAAGGAGACCGGCACGGCCATCTCCCGCGCCCCTTCGATCGCCGCGTCGAGCTTGTTCTTGCCCGCCTGCATCTTCGCGAAGCCGGCCTCGCCGATGATGATCGCGTCGTCGACCACCATGCCGAGCACGATGATCAGCGCGAACAGGCTGATCATGTTCACGGTCATGTCGAGCCCCGGCATCACGAGGAACGTGCCCAGGAACGAGATCGGGATGCCCAGGCCCACCCAGAAGGCCAGCCGCAGGTTCAGGAACAGCGCCAGGACCAGCAGGACCAGGACCATGCCGAGGCGGGCGTTGCGGACCAGCAGGTCGATGCGGCCGCGCAGCAGCTCGCTGTCGTCGCTCCAGATCGCCAGCGTGACGTTCTCGGGCACCTCGGGTCGCAGCGAGTCGATGTAGCCGCGCACCGCGTCGGCGACCCCGGTCGGCGTCTCGTCGCCCACCCGGTAGGCGGTCACGCGGACCGCTCGCTGGCTGTTGTAGAAGGACGCCTGGTCGGTGTCGGCGTAGCCGTCGGTGATCGTGGCGACGTCCTTGAGCTTCACCGACGCGCCCGACGCGGTGGAGCGCAGGATCATCTCGCCGAACTCGGCCCCCGACCGGCGCCGGTCGGACAGCCGCACCAGGATCTCGCCGCTCGACGTCTTGAGCCCGCCGCCGGGCAGCTCCAGGCTCGCGAAGCGGATCTGGTTGCTCACCTCCTGCAGCGTCAGGCCGAACTCCTCCAGCCGCTCGCGGCGGATCTCGATCGCGATCTCCTGCTCCGGCACGCCCTCGAGCTCGACCTGGGTGATCGCGTCGTCCCGGAGCATCTCCAGGCGCGCGCGCTCGGCGATCTCCTGGAGCGTGGCGAGCTCCTGGTCCCCGGCGATGACCAGCGAGATGACCCGCTGCTTGCGCGACGCGATGGCGATCTCGGGGTCCTCCGCCTCCTCGGGGAAGGAGCGGATCCGGTCGACCGAGGACTTCACGTCCGCCAGGACGCGGTCGGGGTCGGCGTCGATCAGCAGCTCGATGGCGACGGTGCCGACGCCCTCGGACGCGCCCGAGGTGACCCGCTTGACGCCGTCGATCCCGCGGACCGCCTCCTCGACGGCGAGCACGATCCCCTGCTCGACCTCCTCCGGCGAGGCGCCGGGGTAGGCCATGGTGACCCGGACGAGGTCCAGGTCGAACGCGGGGAACGTCTCCTGCTTCATCCGCATGGCGCCAAGCGCGCCGCCGACCAGGATGATGACCATCGCCAGGTTGGCGGCCACGCCGTTGCGCGCCATCCAGGCGATCGGCCCCCGGTGCTGGGTGGTCTGCTTCGTCACGGCTCAGCCCTCGCTGTCCGCGCCGGGGTCGGCGGCGGCCTTCGCCGCGGTCGGCGGCTCGGGGGCCGGCTCGGTGCCCTCGAGGCGGGGTCGCACCGGGGCGCCCTCGACGGGCAGGCTCAGCGGCGTCACCACGACCCGCTCGCCGCTGTCGAGCCCCTCGGTCACCAGTACGCTGGCGCCGTCCTGCCAGCCCACGCGAACCTCGCGTCGGACCAGCACGTCGCCGTCGCCGACGAGCCACAGGGTGCCGCCGTCGACCAGCGCGTCGCGGGGCACGGCGATGGCGCCGTCGACCGGCAGCCCCTCGATGTCCACCCGGACGAACGCGCCGGGCAGCAGGGGCAGGCCGTCGCCGGCGAGGGGGTCGTCGATCGTGATGTACAGCTCAGCGGTGCGGGTCTGCGGGTCGAGCTGCCCCGCGAGCCGGCTGATCCGTCCCTCCCGCTCGATGATCTCGCCGCCGCCGAGGTCCTGCACGACCCGGGCGACCGAGCCGTCGTCGCCGTTGATGCCCGGGATGGCCACGTGGGCGAGCTGCTCCACCGGGACCGACACCTTCACCCGGAACCGGTCGGTGCCGACCAGGGTCACCACCGGGGCGCCGGGGGAGAGCACCTGGCCGCGCTCGGCGGACTCCATCAGCACCATCGCGTTGAACGGCGCGCGCAGCGTCGCCCGCTCCAGGTTCAGCTCGGCGCGCTGCAGGCCCGACCGGGCCGCCTCGAGCGCCCGCTCGGCCGTCTGCAGCTGCGGGCCGCGCAGCGCCAGCGGCGCCTCGGACGCGTCGCGTCCGCCGCCCAGCAGCGCCCACTCACGCTCGGCGGTCTCCCCGCGCTGACGCTCGAGCGTCACCTCGAGCTGGGCCTGTTGGACCCGCGAGGACTCCTGGGAGACCGCGAGCTCGTAGTCCCGGGGGTCCACCCGCAGGATGGTCTGCCCCTGCCGGAAGCGGCCGCCGGGCACGAGGTCGTCGCTGGTGCTGACCACCTCCCCGGACACCAGGGCCGACAGGCTGACCTGCCGGTCCCCCTCGACCGTCCCGGTCGCCTCGACCCGCGCGGCCGGCGCTCCGGCCGCCACCTCGACGAACTCGACGCTCGTGACCAGGGCCTCCGGCGGCTTCTTCGGGGGGCTCTTCTTGGACAGGAAGAGCACGCGGGCGACGCCGACGCCGGCGGCGAGGATCAGGATCGGGATGACGAACTTGAAGAAGCTGCGGTCGCTCATCGGACGGCTCCGGTGCGGTCGAGGCGGGCGGCCCACGGGGCCCCCAGGGCGGTGTGCAGGTCGACGCGGGCGCCCAGGAGGTCCCGCTGCGCCTGCAGGTGGTTCAGCGAGGCGGCCTGCCAGGACGCCAGTGAAGTCAGCACGGTGAGGTAGTTGACGAGCCCTCCGGCGTACTGCCGGGTGGACTCCTCGTAGGCGACGCGGGCCGCCTGCAGCTGCTCCGCGAGGGCCGCGAGGCGGGCCGCCTCGGTCTCCTCCCGGGCGAGCGCGGACTCCACCTCCGCCCGGGCCGCGTACGCCGCCGCGCTCAGCGACCGGGCCGCCGCGTCCTGGGCGGCGCGGGCCTGCTGCACGCCTCCCCAGCGCTGGAGGCCACCGAAGATCGGCACCGACGCCGCGACGCCGAAGCCCCACGTCTCCTGGGTGTCCCACTCCTTGAACAGGCGGATCTGGTAGCCGACGTTGCCGCTGAGCCGGAACGTCGGCGCGAACCCGAGGGCCGAGCTGGTGACCCGCACCCGGGAGGACCGGTAGCGGGCCTGCGCCGCGACGAGGTCGGGCCGCGTCTCCAGCAGGTCGGACGGGCGGCCGAGCCCGGGGGCGGGGGGGAGCTCGGGCACGCCGGCGACGTCCTGGGGCAGCCCCGGGTTGGACGGGTCGCGTCCGAGCAGGGTCGCCAGCTGGATCTCGCGGAGCCGCAGCAGCTGCCGGGCCTGGGGGAGCAGCGCCCGGGTGGCCGCGAGCTGCTGCTCCTGCTGGAGCACGTCGAGCCCGCGGGCGTCGCCGCCCTCGTAGCGGGCGCGGGTCAGCTCGAGCAGCGCCGCGTTGGTGGCGATCTGCTCCTCGACGAGCGCCACCCGGGTCCGGGCGGTGCGCACGTCCAGCCAGGAGGCGACCACCTGCTGCACGACGATCCGGGCCACCCCGTCGCGGTCTCCACGGGCCGCCGCGGCGTCCAGCTGGGCGGCGCGCAGCGCGGTGGCGGAGCGCCCGAGGTCGATGTTCAGCCCGAAGTCGAACAGCGCGGAGCCGTTCCAGGTGACCTCGGGGTCCTCGTCGTCGCCGTCCTCCTCCTCCTCCTCACCCGGCTGCGTCGGCAGGGAGTCGGCGAGGTCGGCGATCTCCTCCAGCAGCTCGGTCAGCTGCGGCGGGACCTGGAACTCGGAGTTGGACGACGGGCTGGCGTTCAGGCCGACGTCGAAGCTCGCCGTCGGGAGCAGCGGGGAGACGCTGCCGAGGGTGATCGCCTGGGCCTGGTGGACCCGCGCCTGGGCGGCGCCGACGTCGTGGTTGGCGTTGAGGGCTTCGACGACGAGGTCGTCCAGCACGGGGTCGTTCAGGGTGGTCCACCACGCATCGTCGGTGTCGTTGCGAAGCGCGGTCCCGGAGCTGTAGCGGTCGTCCTCGTCGGGGACGTCGGGCTGGTGGGGCGGGGCGGCGGACGCAGGAGCGGCCAGGGCGACGGTGATCGCCGCGGCCGCGAGCCGTAGGGGGCTCATGGCGCCTCCTCGGGGGCGAGCCCCCGCCACAGGGTGTCGACGACCGTGTCCGCGAACGCGATCATCTCGTCCTCCGAGCTGACCGCGCCGGTGACGTGGGCCATGAACACCTGGAGGTGGAAGCCGCCGAGGAAGGCGGAGGTGATCGCCAGGGGATCGGTCCTCCGGATGCGCCCGGCGTCCATCGCCTGCTCGAACCAGCCGGTCAGGATCCGCCGCACGAGGACGGGGGGCGGCTCGTCGAACCGCTCGAGCATCGCGTGCATGTCCAGGCCCGACGACTTGAGCACCATCAAGCAGGGGACCATGCGCTGGAAGAAGGAGACGATCTGCCGGCCGAGGGCCTTGAGCTGGACGTCGATCGGCGCCTCGGGGTCGGGGCCGCCGGCGATCAGGGGGATGAACGGCGGCTCCGACGGCGGGAGCATCGCCGCGACCATCAGGTCCTGCTTCGTTCCGAAGCGCTTGAACAGCGCCGCCTGGGACAGGCCGATGCGCTCGGCGATCGTGTTGGTGGAGGCGCTCGGCCCCTCCTCCAGGAACACCGCGCGGGCGGCCTGGAGGATGGCGTCGTCGGTGACTGTGCGGGGTCGGCCCACGGGCTCCCCCTCTCGTGCTGAGTTAGTAAGTGATTGATTACTTAGCGCCGCGTCGGAGCGGTTGCAAGGGGTTTTTGACTGGTCACTTACTAACTCGGGGAACCCCCGAGGTCAGCGGTCGTAGCTCCACTCGACGTCGCGGCCGAAGCGGTCCTTGGGACGCACCTCCAGGCCCGCGGCGTCGGCCATCCCGGCGGCGCCGTCGACGAACCGCTGGGGATCGACGGGGCTGGCTTCGAGCTCCAGGAGGGGGTCGATCCCGAAGCGCTCGGAGACGGTCTCCAGGGTCCACCGGTCGGGTGCGCTGTCGGCCAGCTCGTCCCAGCGGATCGGCACCGCGACGGGAGCGCCGGGGCGGGCCCGCAGCGAGAACGGCGCCACCACGGTCGCCATCATCGTGTTGCGCATCCAGTCGACGAAGACCCGCTCCCGCCGCTCCGCCTTGAGGAACTCCAGCGTCATCAGGCCGGGGTGCTCGGCGGCGAGGACCGCGGCGAGCTGGTGGCAGGCCTTCGTCAGCGTCCAGCCGCGCACCGTCGGCGTGATCGAGGCGACCACGTGGTAGCCCTTGCTGCCCGTCACCACCGGCACCGTCGGCAGCCCCAGGTCGGCGAGCAGGTCCCGGGCGACCAGGGCGGCGCGCCGGGCGTCGTCGTCGGCCCCTTCGGGCGGGTCGAAGTCGATCACCAGCCGGGTCGGGTGGGCCAGGTCCGGGGCCCGGGCCAGCGGCACGTGGAACTCGAGGGTGCCCTGGTTGGCCAGCCAGGCGAGGCCGCGGGCGTCGTTCACCGCAGGGTGGCGGGTGACCCCCTCGCGGCGGGGGAGCTCGATCCTCTCGATGAAGTCGGGGAAGTGCTTCGCGACGTTCTTCTGGAAGAAGCCCTTGGCCTGGATGCCCTTCGGGTGGCGGACCAGCGTCACCGGGCGCCCGACGACGTGGGGGAGGAGGGCGTCCGCGGCCCGCACGTAGTAGTCGACGACGTCGCCCTTGGTGAAGCCCGCGCCGGGGTAGAGCACCCGCTCGGGGTGGCTCACGTCGACGAGGGGTGTCGTGCTAGCGGGTGGTGCTAGCACGGGCTGGGTCCGCCGGGAGGCGCCCACGCGCGGCTTGATCTCGCCCGCTCGGATCGCCCGGGCGGTCGCCAGCGTGTCGGCCTGCTCGGGCAGCTTGTCGGGGCGGTAGCGCTTCACCCGAGCGAAGCGGAAGGCGAGCTTGCTGTCGTACCGGTGGGACCGGAGCAGCTCGGCGAACGCCACCTCGACGACCGCTCGGGGCGGACGTGGACGGTGGTCTCGTCGCGTCGCTCCTCCAGCTCGAGCGCGGACGCCGCAGAGGCGATGCCAGCCGCTGCGCGCGGGTCGGGAGCCGCAGGCTCACGACGACGCCGCCGCCGCCCTGGAGCGGGAGCGGCGCGACGGCCACCGGGGCGGCCCCTCCGGACGAGGCCAGGAGGATCACGCCGACGGCCTCCACCGCCAGGCCGGCTGCGAGCAGGCCCCCGCCCGCCTCCCCCCAGCCGCCGTACCGGGCCGGGTCGCCGCCGAGGCGGCCGTAGTTGGCGAGGAACCCGACGCCGACGACGGTCGGCGCGGCGCCGCCGACCAGCAGGCCGACCCCGAGTCCGCGGCGGATCCGCGCCTGCTCGCCCGCGCGCTGGGCCTCCGCGTCCGCCACGATGCGACGCCCCTCCAGCCGGCCCCGGACCTCCCGGCCCCAGGCGACGTGCTCCGGGAACAGCCCGTCGAGCGCCATGTAGCCCTGCAGCGCCTCGAGGGCGTCGTCGATGCGGCCCAGGCGCTCCAGCGCCTCGATCTGGACCTGCCGGGCCAGCCACGTGGCCGGGCCCGCGTTGAGCAGGATGGCGTCCTCAGCGAGGCGCAGGGCGGCGGTGTCGTCCCCCGCCTCGAGCGCCTCCAGGGCGTCTCGCTGAAGCTCCCCGGCGCGGGCCGCGTCGTCCGCCCGGGCCGGCGCCGCGAGCAGCAGGCCGCCCAGCAGGAGGAGGAGCGCGCGGGCCATCACCGCCCCTCCGGCGGCCACCACGCGATGGAGAAGTTGTCCCGCACCTCGTCGTCGTCGCAGGAGAACAGCTCGGCGTCGGGGTGGCGCAGGCCGATGGTGGCGCTCTTGCCGTCGTCGAAGTCGTCGTCACCGACCAGGACGTCCAGGTAGTGGACCTCGATGTGGTGGTCGGCCTCGAACAGCAGCACCTGGAACGAGAGCGGGTCCCCGGGCAGGTCGTCGTGGAAGACCGCGTCCCACCAGGCGATCGCGATCCGGCGCGGCTCCTCGCCGGCGACGCCGTAGCGGATGGTGCCGGCCCCCTCGTCGGTCATGTCGAGGTCGTCCCAGAACACGGCGACGCCGGGGCTGTCCCAGTCGTACAGCTCGCACGAGTTGTTCGGGTTCCGCGCGCTCTGGTACTCGAAGTTGATCGCGCCGTTGACGTCGATGCGGACCGTCTCGACGACCTCGCCGTAGAAGACGACGTCCCAGTCGATCTCGTCGTGGCCGTGGGTGGCGCCGGCGGAGCTCATGTTGACCGTCTCCTCGTCCACGACCTCCTCGTCGAACCAGCACCAGCGCGGCGGCTGTGCCGAGTCGGTGGTCACGGTGCCGTAGCCCCCGGGATCGACGCGGTCGAAGGTGGTCGGGCGGGCGCGGGGGGCGAGGCAGTCGTCGGTCGCGTCGTCGTCGTCGGTGGCGTCGTCGTCGTCGGTCGCGTCGTCGTCGTCGGTCGCG
>CAYQEG010000001.1:5954-144180 GCA_964416435.1 uncultured Rickettsiales bacterium | reverse complement strand
GTCGGCGTCGGCGTACCAGGTCGCCGCGTCCAGGGCGGAGTCCTCGTCGACGTCGCCGTCGCAGTCGTCGTCGATGCCGTTGCACAGCTCGGGGGCGCCCGGCCAGGCGCCGGCCTCGTCGTCGTCGCAGTCCTCGCAGCTGACCGCGCCGTCCTCGTCCTCGTCGACCTCGCCCTCGTCGTCGTAGTCCGCCTCGCCGTTGCAGTCGTTGTCCAGGCCGTCGCACAGCTCCTCGTGGCCGGTGAACACCGCGGTCGACGTGTCGTCGCAGTCGTCCCCCAGCTCGACGAACCCCTCGGGCTCGTCGCAGCTCGCGACGAAGACGTCGACGTCGCCATGGCCGTCGCCGTCGGCGTCGGCGTACCACACGGTCGCTTCGACGGCGTCGACGTCGACGACGCCGTTGCAGTTGTTGTCCAGCCCGTCGCAGACCTCGACCGCGTCGGGGAAGATCGCGTCGCTGTCGTCGTTGCAGTCGCTGCGGGACGGCCAGCCGTCCCCGTCGCTGTCGACGTCGACGCCGGCGCCGCCGACCGGGCACGCGCACAGGAACAGGACCGCGAGCAGCGCAAGGGGAGTCGATCGCATGCAAGCCTCCTCAGGCCTGCACAACTTACCGTCGGTCCACGAGTCTCGGTAGCAGCGTTCCCACCGCCGGGAAGACGAGCAGATCGCCCACCAGCGCGAGCACGATCGCGGTGCAGGTGAGCACCCCGAAGAAGAAGTTGGGCTTGAAGCTCCCCAGGACGGGGCACAGGAAGCCGGCGGTCAGGATGACGGAGGTGATCAGCACCGCGTGTCCCACCTCCTGGACCGACGCGCCGAACGCGTCGGGAACGGTCGCCCCCTCCGACCGGGCGTCGAGCACCCGCTCCAGCACGTGCACCGTGTCGTCGACGACCAGCCCCAGGAGCAGCGGCGCCACCATGATCGTGGTGAGGTCCAGCTTGATGCCGGTCCAGCCCATCAGGCCGAGCACGAGCACCAGCGGGAAGAGGTTCGGCACCGCCGACAGCAACCCGGCCCGCCACGACCGGAAGAAGACCGCGATGCAGCCGAGCACCAGCACGAAGGCCAGGCTGAAGGTGCGGATCTGGCTGTCCACCAGGTACTTCTCCATCGCCCCCATGAGCCGGGCGAGCCCGGTGACCCGTGCCTCGACGCGGCCCCCGGCGGCCTGCTCGAGGCCGGCCTCGAGCTCCTCCAGCCGGTCGACGAGCACCTCGTAGCGCGCCATCTCCAGCGGCACCTCGATGCGCGCCGCCGTCCGGTCGACGGTGAGGAACCGGTCCACCTCCGCGTCCCCTTCCACCAGCATCAACACCTGGGCCGCCTCGGCGCGGGTGCTCGGCAGCTCCGACGTCCCGGGCGGATCGCCCCGCAGCACGCGGCGTGCCTCCCGGAGCAGGTCGGCCGGGGACAGCGCGGCGCCGGTCGCCTCCTGGGCCTCCATGTAGGCGGCGCAGGCCTCCATCGCCTCCAGCGCCTCGGGCTCCAGGAGGTCCCCGTCGATCGCCTGGACGAGCACTTCGCCCGGCAGCGCGCCCCCGAAGTGGGCGTCGATGGCCCGCCCGTCCACGAACACCGGGTCGTCGTCCCAGAAGTAGGACACCATCGACGAGCCGACCTCCAGCCGCGCGATGCCGGCGATGGCGAGCCCGACGGCGACGACCGCGCCCGCGACGACCGCCTTGTTCCGGCGCGTCGCGAACATCGCCGCCCGCACCAGCACCGTCGGCACCGGCCGTCCGCGTGCCCCCTGCAGCCCACCGAGCAGCCGCTGGGGCATCACCGACAGGGCCAGCGGCAGCCCCACCATCGTCACCACGAAGGCGCCGAGCACCCCGACCGCGGCGGCGAGCCCGAACTCGCGGATGCCCGACAGGTGTGCCGCGGAGAGGGCCGCCATGCCCGCCGCGGTCGTCAGCGTCGTCAGGAGGCAGGGTCGCAGGACCTTGATCCAGGCGTTGCGCAGCGCCACGTCCGGTGGCTCGCCGAGCCGCCCTCGCAGCCGGAGCTGCTGCAGCAGGTGCACCGAGTCGGCCACCCCGACCGCGACGAGCATCGGCGGGAGCATCGTCGACACGATGTTGGTGACCCAGCCCATCCACAGCAGGAAGCCCACCGCCCAGACGATCGAGACGCCGCACACGGTCAGCGGGAGCACGACACCGGCGACGGACCGGAACATCAGCCCCAGCATCAGGATGAGCACCAGGGCCATCACCGGGGCGTAGGTCGCGGTGTCCCGCTCGCTGTAGCGGAAGAACGCTTCGTCGATGACGGCCGAGCCGGCGAGCAGGACCCGCCGGTCCCCCGACGCCTCGCCGGTGACCCGCCGGACCCCGTCGACCAGGCGCATCTTCGGCTCGAACGACTCCCCCGTCGGCTCGAGCATCAGCAGGATCGCGGTGAGCGAGCTGTCGCGGCTCACCAGCCGGGAGGTCAGCGGCCCGTGCTCCAGCTCGGCGCGCAGCCGGGGCAGCTGGTCCTCCGGGGGGGGCACCTCCTCGATGAACCGACCGATCTGGAGCCCACCCCCCACGTTGGTCATCGCCTCGGCGTGGGTGAGGCTCCAGACGCGCTCCACCTCGTCCAGCTCGAGCAGCCGGTCCGAGAGGCTCCGGACCACCTGCAGCGTGTCCGCGGACAGGGGGTCGCCGTCGGTCTCCACCGCGACGATGACCGTCTCGTCGCTGCCGAACAGCTCGAGGAACTCGTCGTAGGCGACCAGCGCGGGATCGTCGTCGACGAACCACATCCGGTAGCTGTTGTCGAAGCGGAACCGGGCGATCCCGGCGCCCAGCCCGGCGGTGATCGCGATCAGCGCGAAGAGCGCGACCCAGCGGTGCGCCATCAGCTGGTCGAAGAGCGGCTCGGCGGCCCGCATCGAGGGGCGACTATACGCCGGGGAGGGGGGCGGTCGGCCCGGCGCCGGGCGGGCTCAGTCCAGCCAGCCGAGCTGGTCGATCCGCTCGTAGATCGCCTCGCCGATGATCCGGTGACCCGCGGGGTCGGCGTGGATCTCGTCGACGAAGTAGGTGCCCGCGTCGTTCCCCATCGCCTCGAACAGCGCGCACACGTCCAGGGACGGGCTCTCCGTGGGCTGCGACTGGCAGCGCGCGTGGTTGCCGGGGCCCGGACCGGAGACGCCGACCTGGGCCATGTAGAGGACCTCGAAGCCGTGCTTGCGGCCGAGCGCCGCGACCTCCGCCAGGTTCTCGGCCCGCTTCTCGGGCGGCACCCGCACCGTCGCGGTGCGCTGCGCGTCGACCGCCGGGGCGAGGAGGTGCTTGAGCAGCCGGTAGACCGCCGAGTGCTGGGCCGCGCCGACGACCCGGGTCAGCCACGTCGGCACGGACCCCACCTCGTGGTCGGGCCGCGCGTAGTTGACCGCCAGTTGGTGCTGGTCGTTCATGCCGAGGTCGAACACGACGATGTCCGGCTCGAACTGGACGCCGTACTCGGCCAGGTAGCGCACCCCCTGGTACGAGGTGTGCCCGGGGCACGACGCGTTGAGGACCTGCCAGCCGCCCGGGGTGTGCTCCTGCAGCTTGCGCCCGAGCACCGCGATCGCCGCCTCCTCGGACTGGACCCACATCCCGAAGGGGTGGCTGCCGCCGAGCATCATCACGCGCTTGAGGCCGGCGGGCTTCTTCAGGGGCATGGGGGGGCCGCGGTGGCCATGCTCGTTGAGGACCAGCCCGCCGGGGTAGCGGCCGCCGTCCGAGGCGCTCTTGGACAGCCCCGGCTTGCACCGCCAGATGCAGACCGGGTCGTACAGCAGGAAGCCGCTCTGCCAGCCCGACCGCGCCGACACCAGCCACTCGGGGTCGTACCGGAGCAGCTCGGGTTGCTCCACCTGGGCGACCGGCTCCGTGACCAGCGCGAGCACCAGCGCGGAGCCCACCTCCATCACCAGCCAGACCGCCACGATCGCGAGCAGGCCGGCGAGCCGGCTGCGGCGACGGGGGGGGCGAGGGGTGTCGGGCTGGGTCACGGCCTCGAATGATGGCATCTGGGCGGCCAGCCTGCGCGGCTGCTACCTTCGCGCGATGCGGGTCCGGCTCCTCCTGTGCGCATCGCTGATGGTGATCGCGGCGTTCTGGGTGACCGGCTGCGGGGGGGACGACCGGGACGACGGCGCCTCGCTCGAGCAGGGGCCGGGCTACCGCCGGGGACCCGAGCCTCCCCGCGACTCCGCGACGGAGCTGACCCGCGAGCAGCGCCGCCGGATCAAGCGGCTGTGCGGCGAGGCCGTGACGGTCCCCGAAGGCTCGGTCGCCCTGAGCGACATGCACGTGCACGTGCCGATGTCCGTCGACCAGGTGGCGTTCGCCGAAGCGCTGCTGACCGACATGAACGCCCACGGCTACGACCGCTCGGTCATCCAGCCGGACCACTCGCCGGCGATGACGGCCAACGCCGAGCTCCTCAGCTTGATGCGTCGGCAGGAGACGCTCTGGGGGGACATCCACGACGCCTGCCCGCGGCTGCTGCGGATGATCTACGCCTTCGACCCGGCGGCGGACGACGCGGCGGCGTGGGTGCGCGGCCGGCTGGAGACCGGCAACTACGCCGGGGTGGGCGAGATCGAGTTCCTGCACAGCCGGATGAGCATCCGCAAGCCGATGCGCGGCGGGGGCATGGACGAGATCTACGCGATGCTCGCGGAGCGCAAGGGCGCCCTGCACTTCCAGGTCGCGCTGTGGAAGGAGCCGGAGATGACCGCTCCGCTGCTCGAGCTGGTGGAGGGGCACCCCGACGTGCAGTTCGTCTGGTTCGGCTGCGGCCAGGAGGTCGTCAGCTGGAACAAGGACAACCTGTGGTGCGACATGTTCGTCCACGAGGAGGTCGGCAGCCCCGGCGCGGCGGCGATGCGCACGTCGGTCTTCGGCACCGACACCGGCCCGACGGGGTTCCCCGCGGCGTCGGCCCGGGTGCTCCCGTTCAAAGACCTGGGGGAGGCCGCGGCGGGGGCGCGGGCCCTCATCGGTCAGCTCGACCCGGAGACCGCGGCGATGATCGCCCACGGCAACTTCGACCGGATCTTCCGGAGGTGAGCGATGGCTGAGTTGGAGGGCCGGTGGTTCCACCGGGCGCGCCTGCACGTCCCCGAGCACGGCAAGGAGCGCAAGGTCGGCTGGCTGGAGCTGTTCTACGACCTGATCTACGTCGCCACGATCATCCAGCTGGGCGACGCGCTGAGCGGCGGCATCTCCGACGCGGCGAAGCACCACGACATGGGCGAGATGGTGCTCGGCTGCGTCGGGTTCGCGGGGCTGTTCGTGCCGCTGTGGTTCAGCTGGACGGTGTTCACCTTCTACAGCAACCGCTTCGTCATCGACGACTCGGTGCACCGGGGCATCGTCTTCGCGCAGATGTTCGGGATCGCCGGGTTGGCGGTGATGGTGGGGCGGGTGTTCGAGGGGGACGTGCTGGTCTTCGGGCTCTGCTACGCCTTCGTCCGCTACACCATGGCGCTGCTGTACTGGCGGGCGTACCGACACGTGGAGGAGGCGCGGGACATGACCCGCCACTTCACGATCGGCACGCTGGTCGGGGCGACGGTGTGGCTGATCGGCTCCTTCGTGCCGGCGCCGTGGGCGTTCCTGGTCTGGATCCTCGCGCAGCTCATCGACTTCGGGATCGCCCTGGCCCCCCGGGCCCGAGAGCTGTCGAGCCGCTTCCCGCCGGACGTGCTGCACGCGAGCGAGCGCTACGGGCTGCTGACGATCATCGTGCTCGGCGAGTCGTTCGTGAAGGTCCTGACGTCGGTGTCCGAGAAGGTGCAGGCGGCGGAGGGGCTGAAGCTGGACCTGGCGCTGATGTCGCCGATCACGCTGCTGGTGACGTTCAGCCTGTGGTGGATCTACTTCGACGACGTCGCCGGCTCGCGCATCAAACGCAAGGCGTCGGCGCCGTTCATCTGGGTCTACGCGCACCTCCCGATGACGATCGGCATCACCGCGGTCGGGGTCGCGGTCAAGAAGGTGGCCACCTTCAAGGACCCGTTCTATCCGCTGTACCCGGAGTACCGGTGGCTGTTCTGCGGGGCGCTGGCGCTCGCGCTGCTCGCCGTCGGCATGGTCGACTCGGTGACGGAGCGACGCCAGGCGGAGCTGTCGGACGAGCTGCGGGTCCGGATCCGGCTCGGGAGCGCGGCCCTGGTGCTGCTCCTGGCGGCGGTCGGAGGCACGATGCCGGCGCTCGCCTTCGCGGCGATGATCGCTGCGATCTGCCTCGCCCAGGTGTTCCTCGACCTCAGCTTCTCGCCGATCTTCCACTCCGAGGAGGAGATGGAGGAGGAGGATCACGCCATGTGGGCCCGGCCGGAGGGGGAGGCCCAGGCGGAGCCGTCACCGGCCGCGCGCCGGCTGGACGTCGGCAGCGCGGTCCGCAAGGGGGCGCCGACCGAGCTGAAGCGGGACCTGTACTTCCACCTGATGGAGGCGTCCTGGACCCAGCTGTTCGCCTGGGTCGTGGGGCTGTACCTGCTGGTCAACGTGGTCTTCGCGGCGCTGTTCATGCTCGACCCCAAGTCGGTCGGCGGCATGTCGACGACCTCGTTCCTGGAGGCGTTCAGCTTCTCGGTGCAGACGGTCTCGACCATCGGCTACGGCACGCTGCACCCGACGACGCCGTACTCCCACTCCCTGGTGGCGATCGAGGCGCTGGTGGGGCTGCTGGGCGTCGCGCTGGTCACCGGCCTGGTGTTCGCCAAGGCGGCCCGTCCGACGTCGTCGGTGCTCTTCTGCGACTACCCGGTGATCAACGAGCGTGACGGCAAGCTGACGCTGCTGTTCCGGGCCGGCAACGCGCGGGGCAACGACATCGTCGACGCGTCGATGAAGCTGTCGATCCTCAAGGAGCAGGAGAGCCCCGAGGGTCACAAGATGCGGCGGATGCACGACCTGAAGCTGGTCCGGAACAACCAGCCGCTGTTCGCGCTGTCGTGGTCCGTGATGCACGTCATCGACGAGGACAGCCCGCTGTACGGGATCACGAAGGACAACTGCCAGGACTTCTTCATGCTGATCATCGCGATGATGACCGGGCACGACGGGACCTACGCCCAGACGGTGCACGCGCGGCACTTCTACGAGCCCCAGGACGTGCGGATCGGGCACCGCCTGGTGGACGTGATCTCGACGCTGGACGACGGCCGGCTGATGGTGGACTACACGAAGTTCCACCTCACCTATCCGGAGGAGTCGGAGGAGGGCGGCGCCGAAGACTGAACGGCCCACATGATCATGAGGGTCCGTTCAGTCGCGGACCCGCTCGACGAAGTGCCCGTCCCGGGTGTCCAGCTTGATGCGCTGGCCCACGTCGACGTAGCCGGGGACCTGGACCTCCCGGCCGGTCTGCACGACGGCCCGCTTGAACTGGGCCTTGGCCGTCGCCCCCTTGATGACCGGGTCGGCCTCGACGACCTCCAGGATCACGGTGTTCGGGAAGTCGACGGAGACGACGTTGCCGTCGACCCGGAGGCTGGTCAGCCCGTCGAGGTCCTCGACGAGGTAGCCGGCCTGGTCGCCCAGCTGGTCGGCCGTCAGGGCGAACTGGTCGAACGTCTCCGAGTCCATGAAGTGGAAGAACTCGCCGTCGTTGTACAGGTAGGAGACGGCGCTGCGCTCCATGTCGACCGGGGGGAACTTCTCGCCGCTGCGGATGGACTCCGTCAGCAGCTGACCCGTCACCAGGTTGCGCAGCTTGCTCTTGGCGATGGTCGCCCCGCCGCGCGCCGTCGGCGTGCTCAGGTTGAAGTCGATGAGCTGGACGGGCTGGCCCTTGAAGACGAAGCAGAGCCCGCGCTTGAAATCGGAGACCTCGATCATGGCGCGGAGGATACGCAGTCAGCGCCGGTCAGCAAGCGCCGGGAACGACCGGGCGGCTCGGGGGTCCGAGGAGATGTGAGAACGCCCGCGCTCCTCGCCGCCCTCCTCCTGTGCCTGGTCGCGGACGCGCAGGCCAGCGACTACACCTCCGCCCGGTCCGACCTGGAGGCCGAGCGGGTCCGGCTCGCCGCGGCGCTGCAGGCCGAGGACGCGGACCGCGACGCCGTCCGCGGCGAGGCCCGCCGGTTGCTCACCCGAGCGGTGCGCCACGAGCTGCTCCCCGCCTGGTTCGGGACCCCCTGGGCCTTCGAGGGCATCAGCGCGACGCCCGGGGAGGGGGAGATCGCCTGCGGCTACCTCGTCAGCACGGTCTCCCAGCACGCCGGCCTGAAGGTCCAGCGCTACAAGCTGGCCCAGCGCGGCTCCGAGGACATCGCCCGCAGCTTCGCCCCCGACGGAGAGGTCCGGACGCTGCGTTCGGTCGAGCCGGCCCAGGTCGCCAAGCACGTCTCCGACCGCGGCGAGGGGATCTACGTCGTCGGCCTGAGCTTCCACGTCGGCTTCCTGGTGGTCGAGGGCGAGACGGTCGAGTTCTGCCACTCGGCCTACTACGGCACGACCGGCGTGGTCTGCGAGCCCGCCGCCACGTCCCAGGGGATCGCCGACTCCGACGTCTTCGTCATCGCCCCCTACCTGTCCGACCGGACGGTCGACGCCTGGCTCGGAGGCGAGCGGATCGCCACCCACGGCCTGTAGGCGGCTACGGCGCGATCGGCGACGCCAGGTCCTCGACCACCCGCGCCCCCGGCAGCTCGGCGAGCACCTGCGGGGGGAGCTTGATCTTCGCGGTCCGGCTGCCCGCGCCGACGATCACCCACGGCTGCTCCATGACCGCCGCGTCGATCCAGACCGGCAGGTCGGTCTTCATGCCGAACGGCGTCACCCCGCCGATCACCTGACCGGTCAGGGCCAGCGTCTCGTCCCCGGGCGCGAACGACGCCTTGGAGGTCTCCAGCAGCTTGCGGATGGCGCGGTTGTTGACCTTGTGGGTGGCCAACACCATCACCAGGCCGTGCTTGCGCTCGCCCCGCTTGCTCTTGACCACGATGGCGTTGGCGGAGGCGGACTCCGGCCAGCCGTAGTG
Organism: uncultured Rickettsiales bacterium; assembly: GCA_964416435.1. GTDB lineage: Bacteria > Myxococcota_A > UBA796 > UBA9615 > UBA9615 > CAYQEG01. The sequence continues at coordinate 135,195 of CAYQEG010000001.1, read as the reverse complement.
GGCGCAGAAGGCGGCGGTGTCGGCCAGGGTGGGGTCGCAGTCGACCGCCTCGTACACGGCGCCGAGCCGGTCGAGGTGGGCCAGCACCGCGGCCAGGGCGGCCGCGCCAGGGGTCTCGTCGCTCATCACATCTCCTCTTCGACCGCTTTACAGCCGGTGGCCGCGCCCGCTATCACCGCTGCTGCCGCCATCCAGCCTGGGATCCGCATGAACCGCACTGTCTCCGTCCTCGCCTCGAGCGCCTGCCTGCTCGTCCTCGCCGCCTGTGGCCCGGTCCACCGCCCGGCCGACGTGCAGCTGCCGACCGAGCGTACCGCCTGGCACGCCGCCGTCGACTGGGACAGCGCCGGCGCCGAGGCCGTCTCCGTGCTGTCGGGCTACCTGCGGGTCGACACCCGCAACCCCGGCGGCAACGAGACCGACGGCGCCCGCTACCTCGCCGGCGTGCTCGAGCGGGAGGGCATCCCGTACGACATCCACGAGTACGCCCCGGGCCGCGGCTCGTTGGTAGCACGCCTCGAAGGGAGCGGGGAAGAGGCCCCGCTGTGCCTCTTGTCGCACATCGACGTGGTGCCCTGGGAGGACGAGGGCTGGGCCGACACCCCCGGGCCGCTGTCCGGCGCCGTGGACGACGAGGGCTGGCTGTGGGGCCGCGGCGCCCTCGACATGAAGGGCATGGGCGCGGTCGAGCTGATGACGATGGTCTGGCTCAAGCGCCTCGGCGTGCCGCTCCGCCGGGACGTCATCCTGCTCGCGGTGGCCGACGAGGAGGTCAGCAACGCCGGCGCCGAGTACATCGCGTCGGAGCTGTGGGACGAGATCGGCTGCTCCCACATGGTCAACGAGGGTGGCCTGGGGGTGAAGGACGTCTTCTTCGACGACCAGACGGTCTACGCGATCTCGGTCGGGGAGAAGGGCGTGCTCTGGCTGCGCATGACGGCGACCGGAGAGCCCGGCCACGGCAGCACCCCGCGGGAGGGCGAGGCGCCGGCCCGCCTGCTCGACGCGCTCGAGGAGCTGCGGAGCGAGTGGGAGCCGAAGCCCGAGTTCCACCCGGCGCTGGACGAGCTGTTCTTCCGGGTCGGGGAGCCGCGCAAGGGGGTGGAGCGGGCGGTGCTGACCCACCCCCAGGCGGTGCGGGCGCTGCTCAAGGGCAAGCTGATGGACAACCCCGCGACGCGGGCGATGATCACCAACACGGTGCACATCACCGGCATGGAGGGGGCGAACAAGCCGAACGTGGTGCCGGGTGAGGTCTCGGCGCTCCTGGACTGTCGGATCCAGCCGGGCACCAACCCCATCGAGATCCTGGCCGAGCTGCAGCGGATGTTCGCCGACAGCCCCTGGATCAGCTTCGAGGTCATCCAGCAGTTCCCGGGCAACCACAGCCCGTGGGACGACCCGTGGTTCCGAGTGCTGTCCAAGCACATGGCCGGGGACCGGGACGACGCCGTGGCGGGGCCCATCGTGTCCGTCGGCTACACCGACTCGATCACCTTCCGTCGGCTGGGGGTGCACGCCTACGGGATCGTGCCGTTCGACGTCAGCGGCGAGGACCTCGCGACCATGCACGGCAACGGCGAGCGGGTGCACACCACCGAGGTGCACTCGGGGCTGCGCAAGCTGTTCGCGGCGACCGTCGACTTCGTGGCCGACGACGGGGGCGAACCGCCGCCGGCCCCCGCCGCGGCCCCCCCCTGGGGCGCGGTGGAGCCGGCGACGTGGCCGGCGGTCGAGCCGATCCCCGTCGAGGAGCCGGTCGACCTGGAGGCTGAGCTGCGCGGCGAGGGGGCGGAGACGGCCGAGTGATCCGAGCGCTCCTGGCGGCGCTGCTCCTGCTCGCGTCGCCTGCGTGGGGGGCGGACGAGGAGCCGACCGAGCCGCGCAGGTTCAAGTGGATGGTGCTGCCCAACGTCGGCTTCGACACCGACGACGGGCTCGGCTTCGGCGCTCGCGCCGAGCTGCAGCGGGTCCGCCCGGACGTCGACCCCTACCTCGCCGGGTTCGTGCTGCAGGGCTACGTCAGCCTCAAGGGCTACCACCACCACCGGTTCCACATGGACTGGCCGCACCTGGGCCGCCGCGGCCGCACCCGCCTCACGATCCGACTCGCCTATCGCCAGTGGCTCAACGACGGCTACTGGGGCATCGGCGGCGGCACGGTCCGGGAGCGAGCCTTCCTGGGGGACTTCGGCAAGGACGACCTGCGGCGCAAGCGGTACCGCTACTACCTGGTGCAGCCGTTCGCGCACATCAACCTGCGCTGGACGATGCCGGAGCTGCCGGTGGCGCTGTTCGGCTCGGTCAAGGCCCAGTGGACCCGGGTCAGCGCCTACGAGGGCTCGCTGCTCGCGGAGCAGCGCCCCTACGGGATGGACGGCGGGTTCACGGTGCAGCTGTCGGGCGGGTTCCTGGTCGACACTCGGAGCCCCGAGATCGCGCCGGAGTCCGGGGTCTTGTTCGAGCTGTCGGCGCGGTTGGCGCCCCACTGGGTCGGGCGCCACAGCGAGGGGGAGGGGACCCCGCCGTGCGACCGCAAGCCCGAGCTGTACAGCGACTGCGCTGCCCAGACGGGGTCGGCGGGGGCCTACGCGGGGCCGTTCGTCTCGATCCGGAGCTACGTCGGCCTGGGGCCCGGGTCGCCGAAGCGGGCGGTGCTCGCGACGCGGGTGATGGCCGAGTGGCTGTTCGGGGACGTGCCGTTCTTCGAGATGGTGCGGTGGGGCGGCTCGGTGCCGATCCTGGGCGTCGGCGGCGCCGAGACGGTGCGCGGCGCGAGCTTCGGGCGGTGGCGGGCGCCGGGGCGGGCCGTCGCCAACGCCGAGCTGCGGATCGACGTCATCCGCCACAAGCTGTTCAAGGAGCCGTTCCGCTGGCAGCTGGTCCCCCTGGCCGACCTCGCGGTGGTCTGGGGGGCGGGCGACGCAGCGACGGACGCCGCTCCGCCGCTGCCGATCCACCCGACGGTCGGCGTGGGCATCCACGTGGTCTGGGCCGAGGCGTTCGTCGGCCGGGTCGACTTCGGCGTCGGCCCGGACCCGGTGCGGGAGCCGGACGGCAGGGTTACCTGGGCGGCCCCGAACTGGGGGCTCTACATCATGTTCGACCAGACCTTCTGACGGGCCTCGGCGGGGGACGGCTCCCCGACGCTGTCAGGGTTTCGGCCGCGCGCCCGGGTTTGCGCTCGTCCTGGGGAACCCGGCGGCGGCGGGAGCTGGCTGCGCGGGCGAGCCTGACCGTGGTCAGCCGCGCCGCTCGAGGAGCTCCCGGAGGCTGTGGGCGGCGCTGAGGAACATCGGCACCTCGAAGACCGGCGAGTCGTCGGACCGGGAGAAGACGCGGACCTGTCCGTCCTCGAGGTCGGAGCCCCCGACCTCGGCCCAGGGGAGCCGACCGCCCTGCTCGTGGGAGAAGCCCTGCTGGTCGACCGTGAGCTGCCCGACTCGCAGCGGCTCGCCGGCCTCGAACGCGGCGATGTCCCGCTCGACCTGGCCGGGGACGACGCGCTCCATGAACCAGCGCCAGTACGCATCGTAGGGCGCACCCCAGCCCTTGATGACGAAGCGCTCGCCGTCGTCGCCGAGCACCAGGATCTCGAACCGGGAGTCGTGCTCGTAGACCAGGTCGCTGCGCCACAGGCCGTAGAACTCCCGGGTCGCCTCCGGCGCGACGCGGGCGTCTCGCCAGCGCAGGACGCGGCGTCCGTCGGAGATCCCCCGCCGGTAGACCGCGCAGGGGGTGCCGGACGGGGCTCGAACGACGAACCAGATCACCAGGTACAGGAAGAAGAAGCTCAGCGGCGCGGCGACCTTGGCGGCGCCGAACCCGGTCAGCGCGACCAGCCCCCCCGCGACCGACAGCGCCGCGAAGAGGGCGACGCCCAGCCCGGCGTTGAGCAGCCGGCGCGACCAGGGCGGACTCCAGCTGAACACCCGGCGCCCCAGCTGGGGGTGCTCGGGCGTGCCGCGGTCGCGGCCCACGCTCGGTGGGCGACCGGCTCGTCGGGTCGTCATCACACGGACCTATCGGCGGTGTCGTGGCGAGCTTCACTCTCGACGACGACGAAGGAGGTCGTTTGTGGTGCACGACGCCGAGGCCCGCGGCGCTGGGGCCGGGAGCGGCGGCGGCTCCGCCTACCCGCCTCCGCAGCTGTTCCGACACGCCCCCTCGACGCAGCGGACGTCGAAGTAGCAGTCCGCCGGCTCCCCGGCGTCGGGTGGCGGCGGGCACGTCACGTCGGCGCACTCGGGGCCGGACTGGCGGGCCCCCTGCCATGCGTCGTAGGCCTTGGAGTGGGGGAGGAGCGTCAGGGGGTCCCGGCAGCAGCCGTCGGCGCCGAGCAGCGTGTTGCCGATGCAGTCGGCGTCGGCCGCGCAGGCGACGGGGTCGGGCGCCTCGTCGGTGACGAAGTAGCCGCCGACGACCCGCCCCTTCGACTTCGGCGGGTAGCCCCGTTCGCCTGCGGCGCAGAGCGCGTCGACGCAGAACGGGTCGATGGGCGGGCAGTCCATCGCGGGGCAGGTCCGGTCCTCGCAGTCCGGCCGGACCCGGTCGGACGCCGCCGCGCGGTGTTCGGAACGGACCGCGACGTAGTCGGCCGCCATGCAGTCACAGCAGACCCTCGCCACGAGCACGCAGTCGGTGGGGGCGGCGCAGGACCGCCACTCGTCGGGGATGGACGCGTCGGGCGTCGGGCTGGGGGCGGGCGTGGGGTCGCTGCCGTCGGACGGGGAGGAGCAGGCGAAGAGGCCGGCGACGAGGAGCGGGACGAGCAGGCGAAGCATGGGCCTCCGACGAGGAGTGATGCCCCGATGCTATCAAGCCGCCCCGCCCCAACGCCGCTACCCTCCCCCCATGGGCCGCCTCCTGACCGAAGCCCTCGCCCTCCTCGCCGGGCTCGCGGTCCTCGTCGTCGGCACGACGGTGCTCCAGTGCACCCGCACCGCGGAGCTGCAGCAGCTGCAGGCCCGCAACGACCTGCTGGCCGAGGAGATCCGCAACCTGGAGATGATCGTCGGGGACGTCCGCGCCTACGAGGCCCAGGCCGCCGCCCTGACCGAGCGCTCCGACGCGATCGCGGCGCTCCGAACCGTCGGCGGGGAGACGCCACGGGCGATGGCGGCGATCGAGGCGGCGATGCCTCGGGGCGCGTACCTGGACTCGCTGGTCTTCACCGACGGACGGATGACGCTCACGGGGGTCGCGCCGCCGGAGCTGGTCGCGTCGCTCGTCGAGGGGCTGCAGAGCTCGGGCTGCTTCGACGACGTCGCGATGTCGACCGCCGGGGCCGGCTTCCAGGTCGACGGGTCGATCACCGCCGAGTCGTGCCCCGACGCCCAGCCCGGGCTCCAGGACCTGTTCGAGCCCCCGCCGGACCCCGAGGCGGTGGCCCGCTCCCAGGTCCACCCGGTGGTGCGATGGGAGGCTCGCTCGTACCGGGTCGTGGCCACCGAGGCGGGGGCCCAGGCGATCGTCACCGACCCCGACGGCGGCTCCCACCTGCTGGCCGAGGGCTCGATGCTCGGGGCGGAGCGGGCGAAGGTCACCTACATCACCGAGGACCAGGTGATCCTGACGTGGGACGAGGTCGTCGATCCCGAGACGCGGCAGACCCGAAGTCACATCGTCACCCTGCGACTCGAAGCTGAATGAGCGCGGCTCGTCTAGGCTCTGCCCTGCCGTGAAGCTCACCCTCCGAGACCCGTCGCTGGTGCTGCTGGTCGGACCCTCCGGGTCGGGCAAGTCGACCTTCGCGGCCCGGTGGTTCGAGCCTCACGAGATCGTCAGCAGCGACCACTACCGCGGCGTCGTGTGCGGCGATCCGACCGACCAGGAGGCCACCGCCGACGCGTTCGAGCTGGTCCACCGGGTCGTCGCCGCCCGCCTGGACCGCAACCTGCTGACCGTGGTCGACGCGACCAACCTGGAGGCCCGGGGCCGGGAGCCTCTGCTCAAGCTCGCCAAGGACCGGAACGTCGGAGCGACCGCCATCGTCTTCGACGTGCCCGAGGACGTCTGTGTCGAGCGGAACCGGCGCCGGGGGCCCGCCGGGTTCCCTCCGTCGGTGGTGCGGCACCACCTCCGCCAGATGGCCGACGCCCTGGGCCGGATGAAGCGCGAGCGGATCCGGAAGATCCACGTCCTGCGGGGCGAGCAGGACGTCGACGGGTTCCGCGTGGCCCGGCGACGGCCGTCGTCCTGGCGGCACGACCTGGCCGGCTCGTTCGACATCATCGGCGACGTGCACGGCTGCGGCGTCGAGCTGGCGGCCCTGCTACGGGAGCTCGGCTGGCAGGTCGAGGCCGATCCCGACGGCGCGCCGGTGGACGCAGCGCACCCCGACGGGCGCACCCTGGTGTTCGTGGGGGACCTGGTCGACCGCGGCCCCGAGATCGCCCCGTCCCTCCGGTTCGCGATGGAGCTCTGCGGCGACGGCCGGGCCCTCTGCGTGCAGGGGAACCACGAGAAGAAGCTGCTGCGCAAGCTGCGCAAGCCGGGGCGATCGGTCGGACCGGGGGTGCAGTCGAGCCTCGACCAGCTGGCGGCGGAGGATCCTAAGTGGGTGCGCGCCGCGGCGGACTGGATCGACGACCTGCCGAGCCACCTGGTCCTCGACGGCGGCGGCCTCGTGGTCGCCCACGCCGGCCTCGTGGAGCGGTACCACGGTCGGTCCGGCGGCCGGGTCCGCGCCTTTGCGTTGTACGGCGACACGACCGGCGAGCAGGACGAGTGGGGGTACCCGGTCCGCCGCGACTGGGCCGCCCGCTACCGCGGCGACGCCGCGGTGGTCTACGGCCACACGCCGCTGGAGCAGACCCGGTGGCGCAACAACACGGTCTGCATCGACACCGCCTGCGTCTTCGGCGGCCGTCTCACCGCGGTCCGGTGGCCCGAACGGGACCTCGTGTCGGTGCCCGCTCGCCAGGGATTCTGGGAGCGGAAGGCGCCGTTGGAGTCGCACTAGGAGCCTGGAGCGCATAGCCGCCTGTCGCCCCGAGGACCGGATGCGCCCGATCCCGGCGTTGCTCCTCGTCGCGCATTCCCGATGCATCTCCTCGTCGCGCCTTGGCCTCGGACGCCCCGGTCTCACGGGGCTCGGGCTCCAATGCGCTCCAGGCTCCTAGGTCGACCGGATCGCGGTCAGCGCCAGCTCGAGCACCACCGCGAGCACCACCGCCCACCGGAAGCCTTGCCAGATCCGGGCCTCGGCCTGCTGCAGCCGTTCTTCCGGTTCCTTCCCCAGGCGGAGCTGTTCGGTCAGGGCGTCGGTCGTCGGCTGGGGGTAGCCGATCCCGTCCCCCGCCTCCAGGCGACGTCGCGCCGCGTCGAGCCCCGCCGCGGACGCGCCGGCTCGAGACAGCATCACCGCGCGGGCGCCGTCCGCCGCGGTGAGGGGTTCGAAGCCGCACCGGGCGCAGGGCGTGACGAGGGCGACCTTGGGGAAGCCGCAGCGGGTACAGAGGGCGTCGGGCATGGGTCGAAGCTGGGGCCGCGGTGTTGCGGACCGGCTGCCGGGGTTGTTCGAAGTTCTGTCGTCGTTCGGGCGCGCCCGGCCGCGGAGCGCGGTTCGGACCTGCGCGGTATCCTGTCGCGTCTGGCGTTTACCCAAGGAAGGTCATGGCGCTCCGGTACAGAGCCCTCTCCAAGGAGTTCACAGCGGCCCGCTGGCGCAATCGCGCCGAGCTGGACGACTTTGCCGAGCGCGCGAGCGGCGCCGACGTCGGCGACCTGGCCAAGCTCGTGCCGCTGCTCAGCGCCCAGGGCGTCACCCGGGACACCCGTCGCAATCGCCTCCAGGCCTTCATCCTGCTGACCGACAAGGCGCGGGACGGCCGCCTCTTCGGCCCGCTGTTCAAGCTCTGCAAGACCGACGATGACGCCGCTCGCCGAGTGCTGATCCCCCTCCTCGCCCGGTGCGCCGAGCCCAAGCACCACACCGACATCGCTGCGTTGCTGGTGGACCCCGACCCGGGCATGCGCCGGTTCGGCGGGCAGCTCCTGCGCCAGGTCGGCGGCAAGACCGCGCTCAACGCCCTGACGCCGATCCTCAAGAAGCCGGGCCAGCACCGCATGGAGGCGATGCACGTCGCCATGGAGCTCGGCGGCCACCATGCGATCGACATCGTCGCCCCCGTCCTGGAGAACGGCAGCTCCCAGGAGCGCCTCGCCGCGATCCGCCTGATCGGAGACCTCCGCTACGTACGCGCCGCCCGGCGCCGCGCCCTGGAGGCGATCGCGCCCTGCCTGCACGACGAGCACATGCAGGTCGTGACGGAGGCCATCCGGTCCTATGGCCAGCTCGCCCCCGAAGACGAGTTCTTCGGCATGGTCGGGGACTACTTCGGCGCGGGTCAGAACCAGCGCCATCAGCTCGCCGCCATCCGGTGCCTGGGCGGCTTCCCCGGCAAGCGCACGGTCACCGAGCTGCGGCGCATCTACCGCGTCGGCAACACCACCGTGCGCGAGGCCGCCGTCGAGATCCTGTCCGACGTCGCCACCGACGACGTGCTCCCCCTGGTCGTCGAGGCGCTGTCCGACAGCGTGCTCGCCGTCCGCAACGTCGCCCTCAAGACCGCCATCGAGCTCGGCCGCGCCCAGCGGGTCGACATGGGCCGCATGCTCATGTGGCTCCTGCGCAGCCACGACCCGATGGTGCGGAGGCAGGCGGTCGAGGTCATCGCCCAGGTCGGCGAGAACCTCAAGGAGCTGTGGCCCCGCCTCCTCGACCTGTTGCGGGACGAGGACTGGTGGGTGCGGGAGCGCGTGGTCGAGGCCCTCACGACCCTCGCGGGCGAGGAGCTCACCCGGCACGTCGCCGGGTTCCTGAGCGACGAGCGCGCGGTCATCCGCCGCTGGGCCATCGAGGTCCTGATGCGGATCAAGGACCCGCGGAGCCTCGGCGCCCTGGTCCGCGCCGCCGGCAACGACGAGGACTGGTGGGTGCGGGAGCGCGCCGTCGAGTGCCTCGGCGAGATCGGCGACCCCCGCGTGCTCCCCCACGTCATCCAGCTGGCCGAGGCGGACGCCTCGCTGGTGTGGGCCGCCATCGCAGCCCTCGGTTCGCTCAGGCACCCCGACGGCCTCCGCTTCCTGTGCCGCGCGCTGCGCCACGACGACCCCGACCTGCGGCTCGAGGCGATGGAGGCGATCCTCTCGATCGGTGACCCCGTCGCCGCGCCGTACGTGCAGCCGCTGCTGGAGGACCCCGACGCCCGGGTCCGCCGCCGCGCCGAGGACCTGCTGATGACCTGGCAGGGCATGGGCGCTGTCGGCGGCGAGGCGGCCCGGCGGCTCGAGGGGCTGGAGCGGCTCCTGTACGAGATGGCCGAGGCGGGGGGAGACGACCTCTTCATCCAGGCCGACCGCCCGCCGATGATGAAGCACCTGGGCGAGATGCAGCCGCTGCGGGAGGAGTCGATCTCGGCCGAAGAGGTGGAGACGACGCTCCGGGCCGTGCTCACGCCGATGCAGATCCGCAGCCTCGAGGCGCTGACGGACGTCGACCTCTCCTTCGAGGTCAAGGCCCATGAGCTGCGGTTCCGGGCCAACGTATTCCAGAAGATGGGCGGCTGGACCGCCGTGTTCCGGCGCATCTCCGACGAGATCCACACGTTCGAGGAGCTGGGCCTGCCCGATCTCGTGCGTGAGCTGTGCGACCTGCCCGACGGCCTGGTGCTCGTCGGTGGCCCCACCGGCAGCGGCAAGACGACGACGCTGTCGGCGATGATCGACTACATCAACAAGCGCTACGGCAAGCACGTCATCACCATCGAGGACCCGATCGAGGTGGTGCACGAGAACATCAAGTCGCTCGTCACCCAGCGCGAGGTCGGCACCCACACCGAGACGTTCGCCCACGCCCTTCGGTCCACCCTGCGTGAGGACCCGGACGTCATCCTCGTCGGCGAGATGCGCGACCTGGAGACCATCCAGTTCGCCGTGAGCGCCGCCGAGACCGGCCACCTGGTGCTCGGCACGGTCCACACCGTGAGCGCCGAGACGACCATGGACCGGCTGATCGACGCGTTCCCGGTGCGCGCCCAGCAGCAGGTGCGCGCCCAGATCAGCCAGACGCTCAAGGCCGTGCTCTGCCAGCAGCTGCTGCGCAGGAAGGAGGGGGACGGCCGGGTCGCCGCCGTCGAGATCCTCCTCAACACCGACGCGGTGGCCAACATCATCCGCAAGGGCCAGTGCTACCAGCTGCCGTCGGTGGTCGCGACGAGCCGTGAGCAGGGCATGCGGAGCATGGATCACGAGCTGCAGCGGCTGTACCGGGAGGGGCTGGTGGAGGCGGACGAGGTCTACGTCCGGGCCGTCAACAAGAAGGACATGGACTCCTTCTTGAGCGAACAGGACGCGCACGACCGCGCCGCCCGCGGAGGCCGCCGTGGCACGTCTTGACTCGTTCCTGCGGCTGGTGCTCGACCAGAAGGCCAGCGACCTGCACTTCGTCAGCGGCAGCAAGCCGACCATCCGTCACAACGGCGACCTGGTGCCGATCCCGTTCCGGAAGCTCGGCGAGCGGGAGACCCGCCGGTTCCTGTACGAGATCCTGACCGAGGAGCAGATCGCGACCTTCGAGGAGCACGCCGACCTCGACTTCGCCTACGACCTCCCCGGCGAGGGGCGCTTCCGCGCCAACATGTTCCGGCAGCGCGACGGGCTGGGCGCCGTCTTTCGGATCATCCCGCAGCGCATCCCGACCGTCGCCGACCTCGGCCTGCCCCACCAGCTGCGCAAGATCGCCGACTTCAAGAACGGGCTCGTGCTCTTCACCGGCCCCACCGGCTGCGGCAAGACGACGACCCAGGCGGCCCTCATCTCCGAGCTGAACCGGGTCCGCGCCGGCCACATCATCACCGTCGAGGACCCGATCGAGTTCATCCACAAGCCGATCCGCAGCGAGCTCTCGCAGCGGCAGGTCGGCAAGCACGTGGTGACGTTCCGCGAGGCCCTCCGATCGGCGCTGCGCGAGTCCCCCGACGTGCTCCTGGTCGGCGAGATGCGCGACCTGGAGACGATCTCGCTGGCGATCTCGGCGGCCGAGACCGGCGTGCTCGTCTTCGGCACGCTGCACACCGGGACCGCCGCCCGCAGCATCGACCGCATCGTCGACACCTACCCCGACGAGCAGGCCGACCAGGTGCGGGGCGTGTTGTCGGTCGCGCTGCGCACGGTCGTCGCCCAGCGCCTCGTCAAGCTGTCCTCGGGCGAGGGGCGGACCGCAGCCCTGGAGATCCTCTTCAACAACACCGCCGTCGCCAACATGATCCGGGAGGGCAAGACGCACCAGATCGAGTCGTTCCTGCAGAACCAGGACAAGGCGAGCGGCATGCAGAGCCTCGACCAGGACCTCCTGCGGCTGGTTCGCGAGCGGCGCGTCGAGTACAAGGAAGCCCTGAAGCACAGCCACTACCCCCAGGTGTTCGCCGACATGGCGCGGCAGGAGGACCTCGTTGGCTGACGCGTTCCAGGTCACGCTCGCCCAGGCGCAGCAGCTGCTCGCCGAGCGACGCTATGAGGAAGCGGGGGACCGGTTCCTGTCGCTCCTGCCGGCCGAGCCGACCCGCGTCGAGGTGCTGGACCCGGGCCGGCGCAAGGCGGCCCTGCACGCCGGGATCTGCTACGCCCGCTGCGGCCAGGCGCGCTCCGCCGTCGGCCTGTTCGTGGCCCTGGGGGAGCGGGAGCGGGCCGCCGCCCTGCTCAAGAGCATGGGCCGGCGCGAGGACGCCGACCGCGTTCGCCAGGGCCACCCGGCGCCGGACAGCCCCTGGCCGGCCGGCGTCCTGCACTCCCGGCCCCACACCCGGGAAGCGGACCCGAGCACCGGCAAGCTGCGCGGCGACATGTTCGAGCTGGCCGATCGCCTGGCCCGCACCGACCGCCCGGCCGAGGCGCTCGACGCGCTGTTGCAGGTCAGCAAGAGCAACCGGCGCTACCCCGAGGCGGTCGCCCGCCTCGTGCGGCTGGCCAAGCAGCACGACCTCATGAACTACCGGGTCGACCGCTTCGTCGATCCGTTCGTGCGCCAGGTCGGCGTGATGCACAACCCGGCGCACGTGGCGACGCTCTACTCGCTGGGCGCGATGTTCGAGCGCAGCGAGCTGCCGGACAGCGCGCACCGGGCGTTCTCCGCCGTCGTCCGCCTGGACCCCAGCTACCGGGACGCCCAGGCTCGCCTGTCACGGATCGCCGAGCCCGTCGAGGAGGTCGACAGCGACTTCGCCCGGGTGCTCGGGGAGGACATGGCGTTCGCCGAGGCGGACGCCGAGTGGCGCCGCCCCGGTTCCCAGCCCGGACGCCGCAAGGCGGTGTCGCTCCCCTCGCTCCCCGACCTGCCGCCGGTGCGGCCGCTGCCCGACCAGGGAGACGTCGTCTCGGCGCCCCGGAGCACGCCCGGTCAGCTGGCGCCCGGCGCCCCCGCCGGCCGGTTCCCGCCTCTCCCGGGACCCACGGCGTTCGACGGGGAGACCGTGACCGACGGGGAGGTGGCTGCGGTCCCGGGCGGGGAGCCGCCTGAGAGCGGCTGGTCGAGCCGCAGCGAGGAGCTCGGCCTCGGACCCGTGCAGATCGGCGACGTCATCGCCAACCGCTACCGCGTCGACAGCGAGCTGGGGGCCGGCGGCATGGCCGTCGTCTACAAGGTGACCGACCTGGAGCTGGAGGAGGAGGTCGCGCTGAAGCTGTTCGCCCGGTCGGTCGACGACGACACCGCGGTCGCCCGGTTCAAGCAGGAGATGCGGATCGCGCGGCGCCTCAGCCACCCCAACATCGTGCGCACGTTCGAGTTCGGGACCTGGCGCAAGGCCTACTTCCTGACCATGGAGATGCTCGAGGGGCGTGACCTCGAGGCGTTCATCTCCGACAAGGGCGGGCGGCTGCCGATCGGCGTGGTGGTGCGACTGATGCGCCAGGCGTTCGACGGGCTGGGTGCGGCTCACGCCCTGGGGGTGGTGCACCGGGACATCAAGCCGGCGAACATGTTCGTCCTCGAGGGGGACAAGCACCTCAAGCTGATGGACTTCGGCATCGCGAAGCTGTCCGACGCCACGTCCGGGCACACCGCGACCGGCGCGGTCGTCGGCACGCCGGCCTTCATCGCCCCCGAGCGCCTCCGAGGGGCCGAGGGCAGCAAGAGCCAGTCGAGCGACCTGTACGCCATCGGCGTCGTCATGTACCGCGCGCTGACGGGGGTGCTGCCGTTCACCGGCACCGACGTCGCGTCGCTCTTCATGCAGATCCTGTCGGACGATCCGGCGCCGCCGTCGTCCCTCGAACCAGACCTCAGTCGCGGCCTGGACGAGGTGGTGATGAAGCTGCTCGCGAAGGCTCCGGGCAACCGCTACGAGTCGGCGGCTCAGGCGAAGCGCGCCCTGGATCGGGCGTGGGACGACATGAAGCGGCTGTCGATCGATATCTGAAGCCTGACTCCCCCCGGACCAGCTCCTCCAGGCGCTCCAGCTCCTCCTGCGCGGCCACCTCCTCGGGGGTCGGCGGCTCCGGCTCGGGCCGGATCGCGAGCGCGAACAGGAACAGGGACGGCACCATCAACAGCGTGCCGGCCGCCATCGCGGGGGCTCCCGCCGCGACGCCGACCGGGGGGGCGGGCCGATGCAGCACGTCCACGACGACGTCCCCCTGCAGCTGGTCCGCGACCTCGCTGGGCGTGAGCAGGAAGCGCTCGACCAACGCGTCGGGCCGCAGGCGGGGCTGCAGCGCCTCCCCGTCCACCAGGCCGGCGGGTAGCGTCACGATCCAGCGACCGTCGGCCGTCCGCCCGAGCAGCTCCGTGCCGCCGGGCCCCAGGTCCAGGACCCCCTGGTCCAGGAGCAGGTCGGGCGTGAGCGTCTGCCCGGTGTATGCGAACTGCAGCCCCCCGGAGAGCGCCACCCGCCAGGTGCCGTCCCCGACGGCCAGGGCGGGGGAGGGGAGCGCAGGCCCATCGGGCCGCACGACGGCTCGGTGCACGCCGCTCAGCCCCTGGAGCTCCGCGCCGTTGAGGTCGCCGGGCGGCGGCTCGAGCAGCTCGATCGCGCCGGCGACCAGGGCGAGGAGCCCGATGGAGGCCAGGAGCCCCAGGCCGGTGCGGACGGCGGTGTGCTTCAACCAGGACATGGTCACCTCGTGAGCTGATATCCGCTGTAGCTGAGCGACTGCGCCAGGTAGGCGCGGACCTCGCGCGACGTGCTGCCTTCGGCGGTCGCCTGGAGCAGGTCCCGGTAGCGACCCAGGAGCACCGCGTCGGCTTCGAGGTCCGGGTCCCGCCAGCGCTGGGACGCCAGGGCCACCAGCGCCATCTGCTCGTCCACCCGCTCGGCGCCCTGCATCGGTCGGCCGCGGTCCACCGCGCGGGCCGCCTCGAGCAGCGCCTCGCCGGTCTGGAAGCCGAGCAGGTTCTTCTTCACCGCCGGGTCGAGCGACTCGACCATCTCCATCCGGGTGGACGCGCGCTCGACGGAGACGGTCAGCTCATCGCTCACGTTGGTCCGCTGCGCCGGGTCCTTGTACTCCAGCTCGACCCGCGCCAGCGCCTGGGCCCGGGTCCCGGCGGGGACGCGGACTCGGAGCATGACGACGTGGTGGCGGCCGGCGTGGATCGTGGGCAACAGCAGCTTGAGCCCGTCGTCCTTCTCCTCCTGTCGGTCCGACGTGATGCCGAGCTCCTCGGCCATGCGGGCGTCGAGCGTGCGCTCCTCCGCCCGAACCTGGCGGGACGCCTGCTCGTCGAGCACCTCGGCGCCGAGGACGTGCTCCAGCGCCACGCCATCGTCCAGGTGGATCGTGAGCCGCACCGCCTGCGCGACGGCGTGCGTGAGCTCCTCGAGCTCGCTGTCGAGCACGTCGGCGATGGCGCCGCCGTCGGCCAGGAAGTGGTAGTTCCCCTCTCCGTCCCGGGCCAGGTCCATCATCAGGTCCGCCCCGAAGTCGAGGCCGACCCCCAGCGTCGTGGTCTGCACCCCGCGCTGAAAGGCGTCCCAGACGTTCCGACGGATGGTCGCGGGGTCGGTGATGCCGGCGGTCGGTCGACCGTCGCTGACGAGCACGACCCGACGCACGGCGTCCTGGGTCGACGGGTCGCCGAGCAGCTCGTAGGCCGCCTGGAGGCCGGCGTCGACGTTGGTCGACCCGTTGGGGTGCAGGCTGCGCACGGCGGCGTGGGCCGCCGCGCCGTCGCCCACCGGTCCGAGCGGCAGCGCGACCCGCGCCTCGGTGGCGTACGCGACGATCGCCAGCTGGTCCTCGGGGGCCATGCGGTCGATGAGGGCGTCTGCGGCCCGCCTCGCGTGCATGATCTTCTCTTCCTTCTTCATGGAGGAGGAGACGTCGACCACCAGGACCAGCTGAAGGGCGGGCCGCGCCGCGAGCTCCCGAGAGGTGGCCTGGATCCCGATCTGGAGGTGGGTGGTGCCACCGTCGGTCTGCACCCGGCTGTGCTCCGGCGCCGCGAACAGGGCGAGCGCCTGGCCGGCGGGCACCGCCACCGGCTGGTGGTACTGCGCGGTGAGCGCCTCGAGCTCGATCTCCTCGCCGTCGATGAGCACGCCGCCGTCGACGAGCGCGGCGAGCCGGTCCCGGGAGCCGGCGCCGCCGACGTAGGTCGAAGAGAGGTAGCCGCCGCGGGGCGGGCCGGCCTCCGGCGTCGGTTCGGGTGCGACCACGTCTCTCGTGCCCTTCCCGGGCCGGGAGGGCTGGGGGCTGCCGATGGCGGGCAACGTGGCGACGCGCGGCGGGGCCTCGTCCCAGTGGAGGGCCTCGAGGTCGGCCGTGGCCTCGATCGTCGCCTCCGGTTCGGCCGGGGCGCTTCGCTCTCCGCTCGACCCGTGACAGCCGGCGAGGAACAGCAGGGCGAACAGGGGACTGCAGCGACGGGACATGCTCACTCCGGGGGACGCCCTGGGTCAGACCGCTTCGGGCTCCCCGAGTTCCCGAACGGTCGGTAGAGTGCGTCCGATGCGCGCCCCCTCCCGGCTGATGCTCCTCGGTGTGGCCCTGTCCCTGGGCTCGTGTGCGCCCGCCGGGCTGGTCGTGGAGTTCGGCGCCGTGACGCTGACCGTTCCCAAGGGGGCGCTGCCCGACGGCACGATGATCGACGACCTGGACGTGAGCGTGGACGCGGCGCCCCGGGACCTCCCGGCGGACGCGACCGCGTTGTCCGACGTCTACGCGTTCACGCCCCACGGGCTGACGTTCGAGTTGCCGATCACGATCCAGATCCCGTACAGCTCGACGTTCGACGCGGACCCGCAGGTCCTCCGACTGGGGGACGACATGGACGACGTGTGGGAGCGGGTGTCCGCCCCCGACTTCGAGGACGACGTCGCTACCTTCGAGACCTCGTCGTTCTCCTGGTACGTCGTGGCGACGATGACCGCCATCGGCGACGATGACGACGACGCCGCGGCCGGGACCCTCGACGGCGACGTCGGCTTCGACACGGTCGACGCGATGAGCGCCTTCTGCGACGAGTACGAGGCCGTCACCGGCAACGTCTCCATCCTGGGGCCGACGCTGGTCGACACCGCCGAGTTGGCCTGCCTCCGCTCGGTGGGGGGGGACCTGCTGGTCCAGGGCAGCGGGTTGACCTCCCTGTCCCTCCCGGAGCTCACGGACGTGGGGGGCGACGCGCTGATCACCCTCAACACCCAGCTCGCCACCGTCGACCTGGAGATGCTGGGCTCGATCGGTGGGGCGTTCCTGGTGGACGCGAACTCGGCGCTGACGTCGCTCGAGGCGGGGGTGCTCGAGGAGGTCGGATCGACGCTCACGTTCGGCGCCATCGACAACCTCACCGACCTGGCCATCGACGCGCTCCGTGAGGTGGGAGACGACATCACGCTCACGGGGCCGAGCAGCCTCGTGACCCTCGACTTCAGCTCCCTCGCGAGCGTGACCGGAGATGTCGACCTGGGTGGTCACCCCGAGGTGTTGACGGTCGATCTGGGCTCGCTCCAGACCGTGAGTGGCTCGCTTCAGCTGGAGGAACTCACGGCGGTGTCGGCGCTGGATCTGACGGCCCTTCAGACGGTCGACGGGTCGGTCGAGTTGGAGACCAGCGCGACACTCACGGCTCTCGGGCTGGGCTCTCTCGAGTCGATCGGTGGAGCCCTCGTGATCCGTGAGTTGCCGGTGCTCGCGACCATCGACCTTGCCCAGCTCACGGGCATCGGCCTGGCCCTGACCATCCAGGACACCGCGGCGGTGCTGTCAGCGGATCTGCTCCGGACGGTGGACGGCAACGTCTGGATCGCCGACTACGGCGCGACCGGTACGCTCGCGCTGCCGGCGCTGGAGACGGTGGAGGACCTGCTGGTCAGCGACGCGCTGATCACGGGCCTGGACGTGGGCAGCCTGCAGACGTGCGATCGGCTCTACATCCACGATGATGACGAGCTGCTCTCGCTCAGCCTGCCGTCGCTGGTGTCGACGGCCGATGACTTCCACGTCGGAGAGAACGAGGTGCTGAGCAGCCTCAGCGCGCCTGCGCTGGAGTCGATCGGGGGCGACCTGGAGATCGAGCTCAACCCTCAGCTGCCGACGTCGCAGGCCGAGGCGCTGCGGGATCAGGTGGGGGTGGGGAACATCGGCGGCGACGTCACGATCAACGGGAACGGCTGAGCCGCTCCTTCAGGTCCGCGACGGCCCGCCCCAGCTCGCTGCGGGGGCCCGCGCCGAGCTCGACGCCCAGTCGCCCCGCCACCGCGACGGCGAGCCGCGCGGCGTCCACGTTGTCGGCCGACAGCTCCACCCGGCCGCGCCGGCACAGCAGCTTGCCCAGCTCCGCCTTGTTGCCGATGTCACGCAGCAGGACCTCGCCGGAGGAGAGGAACGCGCGAGCGTCCTCCAGTTGGCCCTCGGCCGCCGCGACCTCGCCGAGGGAGCCGACGAAGGCGCCCTCCCCGAGGCGGAAGTTCAGCTCCCGGCAGATGTCCAGGGACGCCTCCAGGCAGGCGCGGGCCTGGCCGAGGTGACCCGCCTCCAGGCACAGGTCGCCCAGGTTGCCGAGCTGCACGCCTTCGCTGCGCCGGTTCCCCAGGGCCCGGTGGATCGCCAGCGCCTCCTGCATCAGCGTGAGCGACTCACGCCTGCGCCCCAGGGTGCGGTGCAGGTTCGCCAGGTTGCTGAGCACCTGGCCCTCGACCCGCCGGTTGCCCACCTCCCGGTGGATCTCCAGCGACTCCTCGTACAGCTGCAGCGCTTCGTTGAGCTTGCCCAGCTCCCAGGACATCAGCGCGAGCTCGCCGAGGTGGATCCCCTCGCTGCGCCGGTTGCCGACCTGCCGGTGGATCGCCAGCGCCTCCCGGTACAGCCGCCGCGCGAGCTGGGACTGGCCCAGGTTCTTGTGGAGCACGGCGAGGTTGCCGAGCACGCGCCCCTCCTCCCGTCGGTCGCCCGAGGCGTGGAGCACGTGGCGGGCCTGCTCGAGGAGCGCTCGGGCGTCGTCCATTCGCCCCTGGATGCGCCTCACGATGGCCAGGCCGCGAAGCACGCTGCCCTCCAGCTTCGGCGCCTCGCCCAGGTCCCGGAGCAGCTCCAGCGCCTCCTCGAAGTCGGCGGCGGCGTGGGGTAGGTCGCCGCCCAGCTGGGCGAGCCAGCCGCGGGTCTGCAGGAGCCGGGCGCGGCTGAACGGGTCGACGCCCGGCAAGGCGAGCGCCTCGCTCGTGATCGAGAGCCCCTGGTCGAAGGGGCCCTGGAGCCGAAGCGCGGCCCCCAGGGCGCAGGCGGCGTCGACGGCGGCCGGCGCGAAGCGGCGATCGATGGCGCGGCGAGCGGCGACGCGGAGGTTGTCCAGCTCGGTGAGCAGAGCCCGGCGTCGGCCGACGCCGCCGGGGGAGTCGAGGGACTCGAGGAACTCGGGCTCCCCGAAGCTGCTGAACCACGCCCCGTGCCGGGTCTCTGCCGCCCGTCGCGCCGCGGGGCCGGTCGCCTGGTCCTCGCCGCCGGGGAGCGGCAGCAGGCCGGGCTGGGCGAGCTGCTCGTGGGCCCAGGCCCGGACCGAGCTGAGCATGTCGAAGCGGGGCTCGTCCTCGGCGCGCTCGACCCGGCGGAGCAGGCTGTGGTCCGCGAGCCGCGCGACGAGGTCCTCGACCGTCGGCGACGTGGACCAGCCGCTGACGTCCACGATCGCCTCGGCGGCGTCCACCGTGAAGCCACCGACGAACACCGAGAGGTGGGCGAGGGCGGCCCGCTCGGGGGGGCTCAACAGCTCCCAGCTCCAGGCGAGCGCCGCCCGCAGGGTGGTCTGGCTCTCCGCCCCCCCGCGGCTGGTGCGCATCGACCCGAAGCGTGCGGCGAGCCGCTCCCGGAGCTTGCGGGGCGACAGCAGCCGGAGGCGCGACGCGGCCAGCTCGATGGCGAGGGGCAGGTGGTCCAGCTCGTCGGTGATGCCCTTGAGCTGCTGGCGCACCCGCCTGGAGTCATCCAGGTCCGGCTGGACCGCGCGGGCTCGCGCGATGAGGAGCTCGACCGCGTCCCGCGGGGGGAGCGGGTCGACCGCGATCAGGTGCTCGCCGGGGGCGTGGGTGACGATTCGGGAGGTGATCAGGATCCGGGCCTCGGCGGCGCGCGCGAGCCAATCGACGGCGAGCGCGGCCACGGCCTTCAGCGACTGCTCCGGCCCGTCCAGGACCAGCAGGACCCGGCCCCGGGATGCGAGCGCGTGGCCGAGCTGCTCGGCGGGCTTCTTGCCGGTCAGCGGCAAGGACATCGCGTCGGCGACCGCGGTGCAGACGTCGGCGTCATCGGCGGCGCCGGCGAGCTCGCAGATCCAGGCGCCGCCCGGCCACGCGTCCAGGCGGGTCTCGACGTAACGCTCCGCGAGGCGCGTCTTGCCGACGCCGCCGGGGCCGCACAGCGTGATCAGCCGCGCCCCCTCGGCCATCGTGCGCTCGATGGCGGCCAGCTCCGCGTCCCGGCCGACGAACGAGCTCGCCGCGGCCGCGAGGTTGGTGCGGGGGCCGTCCAGGGGAGCTCCCTGCTCGTCCACGGGCAGGATGAGGGTGCCCGTCGGCTGCTCGGCGGGGTCGGCCTCGGGGGGCAGGTCCCGGTGGACGGCGACGTCCAGGGCGGCGAGCACCGCGCGGCACGAGGGGGGCCGCGCGGTCCGGCTCGGCTCGACCATCTTGCGGACCAGCGCCGCGAGCCACGCTGGCACGTCGCTCCGGGCGATCAGCGCGTCCAGGTCGTCCGCCCCGATCCGCCAGTCGCGGTCGGTCGGCTTGCGACCCGGGCGGGAGAGCATCTCCCACAGGAGCACGCCCAGGGCGAAGACGTCCGCTCGCGCGTCCAGCCCCTGCATGGAGCGGCGCTGCTCGGGGGCCATGTAGGCCGGAGTGCCCATCACGAAGCCGACCTCGGTCATCCGGTCGGCCCCGACGAGGCTGGCGATGCCGAAGTCGAGCACCTTGACGGTCCCGTCCGCGCCGACCATCACGTTCGCCGGCTTGAGGTCCCGGTGCAGGCATCCCTGGCGGTGCGCGTGGTCCACGCCGCGGACGATCTGGGTGAACAGCTCCACCACGTCGGCCCACGGCATCGGGTCGGCCAGCGCGGAGAGCACCTTGGAGAGGGAGCGGCCGTCGACGACCTCGGTGATGAGCGCGATGCCCGCGTCGTCCTCGACGTAGTCCAGCAATCGCACCAGGTTGGGGTGCTGCAGCCGGGCGAGGGCCTCCGCTTCGACGCGGAACCGGCTGCGCATCTCGGCGTCGACCTCGCAATGGGGGTGCAGCCGCTTGACCGCCGCCTCGAGGCCGATCCCGGAGACGTGTCGGGCGCGCCACACCGTCGCCATGGCGCCGGATCCCAGCACCTCGACGAGCTCCCAGCTTCCGACAAGCTCAGCCACGATCCGCGGAGTGTACTCCCCCTGCTACGTTGCACGAGTATGCGTCGGTGGTTGCTCCCGATGGCGTTCGGCCTGTTCGTCGCCCGTCCCGCCAGCGCCCAGGTGTTCGAGGTGGACGATCTGGGCGGCGGCTTCTCGTTCGTCGACGGCTCCTCGGTGGCGGACGTCGAGGCGGACAACGGCGCCGGGGGGTGGGACGCCCACTTCTGGTACCGCTCTCCGTTCTCGGCCACGGTGCCGTTGATCACCGGTCGATGGACGCCGAGCGTGCCGACCTCCGGCCTGTACACCCTGGAGACCCACCTGCCGGAGTCGGGCTGGTCGGCCAGCACCTCCGCTCCGTTCGACGTCGCCTTCCACGGGGGCCACGCGCTGGACCTCGTCGACCAGAGCGTCGCGGACCACGGCTGGGCGCCGCTCGCCGGCGGCGAGCCGATCAAGTTCCTCGCCGGCCAACGTGGCTACGTCGAGCTGAGCAACCTCACGTCGGAGCCGGCGGACGCCACCGTCGCGTGGGACGCGGTCCGCTGGACCTGGGTCGGGCCGGCGGGGCTCGGCCAGGTGGGGGACGACTGCGAGTTCTCCAGCGAGTGCTCGGGGACGCTGATCTGCCAGCTCGGGATCTGCGCCGCGGAGTGCGCGGTCAGCGGCTGCGAGGCGCCCGGGTGGTGCGAGTTCGCCACCGGCGTGTGTCTGGAGGAAGAGCCGGAGGGGGACGACGACTGGGAGCCGCCGCCGGACCTGGACACCGACGGCGACGGCATCCCGGACGTCGAGGAGGGCCAGGGGGACACCGACGGGGACGGCATCCCCGACTGGTTCGACGAGGACAGCGACGGGGACGGCATCCCCGACAGCGAGGAGGCGGGCCCGGACCCGACCGATCCCATCGACACCGACGCGGACGGAGTGCCGGACTACCTGGATGAGGACAGCGACAACGACGGCATCCCCGACGTCGTCGAGGTCGGGCCGAATCCGGGCGACCCGGTGGACACGGACGGGGACGGCGCCCCCGACTACCAGGACACCGACAGTGACGACGACGGCATCCCCGACGAGATCGAGGCGGGGCCGGACCCCGAGGCGCCCATCGACACCGACGGCGACGGCGCCCCCGACTACATCGACTCGGACAGCGACGACGACGGGCTGAACGACGAGGTCGAGGCCGGCTCGGACCCGACCGACCCCGTCGACACCGACGGGGACGGCGACGCCGACTACGTCGACACCGACAGCGACGGAGATGGAGTGCCCGATCGCCTGGAGGGAGGCGACGTGTCGGATCTCGACCTGGACGACGACGACTGGAAGGCGGCCGACTGCGCGTGCGGTGCGGACGTCGCCGGACCCGGACCTCGCGCCCCGATGCTCGGACTGCTGCTGCTCGGCGCGCTCCGCGCTCGCCGCCGCCGCTCGGGAGTTCTAGACTCCAACGCTTCGTGAAGCCCCTGGAGCCCGTGGTCCCGCTCGGACCGTTCGATCTCGTCGGCCAGATCGGCCGCGGCGGGATGGGCCGCGTCTACCGGGCCCGCCACCGCGCGCAGGGGCTGGACGTCGCGGTGAAGATCCTCGACGCCGCCCGCACCGACGACGTGGCGTTTCGGCGCGCCTTCGAGGCGGAGGTCCACTCGGTCGCGGGGCTGGACCACCCCGGCATCGTGCTGGTGTTCGATCACGGCCGCGTGCCCCGGGAGTCGGCCGAGGTGTCCGACGGGGCGCTCGTCGAGGGCAGCCCCTACCTCGTCATGGAGCTCGCCGCGGGGGGCAGCCTCGCGGACCTGTCCCGGACCCTGGACTGGGCGACGCTCCGGGCGGTGCTCCGGGTGCTCCTGGACGCCCTGGCGCACGCACACGCGCGGGGCGTCGTGCACCGCGACATCAAGCGCAGCAACGTGCTCGTGGGGCTCCACGGAGACTCCCGGTCGGGCCTCAAGCTGAGCGACTTCGGGCTCGCCCACCGCCTCAGCGAGCTGTCGGGGGTGCGCAGCTTCGAGCGGGAGGCGGTCGGCACCCCCAACTACATGTCGCCGGAGCAGGTGCAGGCCCGCTTCCGCGACTACGGGCCGTGGACCGACCTGTACGCGCTGGGCTGCCTGGCCTGGACCCTGTCCGTGGGCAGCCCGCCGTACACCGGCTCGGCGGTGGAGGTGATGGCGGCGCACGTCCGCAACGAGCCGGGGGAGTTCACCCCGGCGCAGGAGATGCCGCCGGGCCTGGAGCCGTGGATCCGCAGGCTGCTGCACAAGGAGACGTGGCGTCGGTACCAGTGCGCGGCCGACGCGCTCCTCGCGTTGGACTCGCTCGGTCAGCCGGCGCCCGGCAGCGAGGTGCAGCTGCCGATGCGGCGCGGGGGCACCGCGCCGGTCGCCGCTGCGGTCTCCACCCTGACCTGGACGCTCGGCGCGACGGCGGACCTCGCGTCGGCGCCGACGGAGCCCGGGCGGACCGCTCCGGCCGACCCCGTGCCCCGGTTCCCCGAGAGCTGGCGGGGGTCTCGGGACATCCCCGCGGCGCCGCGCATGCTCGGCGTGGGGCTCGGTCTGTTCGGGATCCGGCGGCTGCGGTTCGTCGATCGGGACGAGCTGCGCCAGGCCCTGTGGTCGGAGCTCGGGGACGTGCATCGCAGCGGCGAAGCGAAGGCGGTGCTGGTCGGCGGCGAGTCGGGGCACGGCAAGTCCCGAGGTGCACGATGGCTGGCCGAGCGGGCCGCCGAGCTGGGGCTCGCCCGGGTCGTCCGCGTGGCGTGCGGCCCGGCGGCGGGGCGGCAGCAGGGGTTGGGCTCCGCCGTCGACCGGGAGCTCGGCCTCAAGGGCCTGGACCGGGCCGGCTGCCGCGAGCGCATCTCCGACCTGCTGCGTCGCTACGGAGCGTGGCAGGCGCGGCTGGTGGTCGATCTGCTCGAGGTCGTGCGCCCGCTGGTCCCGGGGGGACCCGGACAGGCGGCGGAGCGCCGCTACGAGGCGGTCGCGAGCCTGCTGGACCTGATGGCGTCCAGACGACCGGTGATCGTCTGGATCGAAGACCTGCACTTCGATGCCGACCTCGGTCGACTGGTGGCCGCGGTCCTCGACCGCCAGCCGGCGTGGCCGGCGCCGCTCCTCCTCCTCGCGACCCACCGCCCCAGCTCGGTCGACTCGGACGGCGCCTCGGCCGTCCGCGCTCTCACGGCTCACGCCCGCACGCTGAGCATGCGCCTCGGTCCGCTCCCCGCGGCGGCTGAACGGGAGCTGGTGGAGGACCAGCTGGGCCTCGCGCCGCGACTCGCCGACCGGGTCCTCGCGCGGACGGCGGGCAACCCGATGTTCGCCGAGCAGCTGGTCAGCGCCTGGATCCAGCGGCACGAGCTGGTGCCCACCTCCGCCGGGTTCGTCCTGCGGGAGGGTGCCCAGGACGACCTTCCGGACGACATCCACGTGCTCTGGCGGCGTCGGATCGAGAGCACCACCGCCCACCTGGGGGACGACGGAGAGCGAGCCCTGGAGCTCGCAGCGGTGCTCGGGCGGGAGGTCGACGACCAGGAGTGGCAGGCGGCGTGCGCGCGGGCGGGGGTGTCGGCGCCCCAGGAGCTGGCGTCGGCGCTGTTCGAGCACGGGCTGGCGCGGCGTCACCGTGACGGCTGGGGGTTCACCCACGGGATGCTGCGCGAGAGCGTCGAGCGTCGATCGAGGGAGCGCCTTCGATGGCGTCGCGCGAACCGAAGCTGCGCCGAGGCCCTGACCGGGCTCGGCGCCCCCGATCCGCTTCGCCGCGCGCACCGGCTGGCTCGCCTCTGGACCGCCGCTGACGAGCCCCTCCGCGCCGCCCTCGCGAACGCCGACGGGCTCGCGGCCACGGGGCGGGTCGTCGAGGCGGGCCAGGTCGCGGAGTCGATGGTGGAGCAGGCCCACGCCGCCGGGGCCTCGGCCCAGGAGGCGGCGGCCCGGTTGCACATCGCGGTGGCCGTGATGCGGGAGCGTCGCTACGAGGACGCGATCGTGGTGCTCGAGGCGGCGCTGTCGCTGTTCGACGGGCTGGACGACGGCGCCGGGTCGGTGCAGGCCGGTCGGCTGCTCGCCCGCTGCCTCGCGAACACGGGGCGGGTGGAGGAGGCGGTCGCGCGCGGGCGGGCCGCGCTGCGCCGAGCCGAGGAGGTCGGAGAAGCGGCGCCTCGGGCCCAGGTGCTGATGACGTTGGGCGCGATCGTGCGACGCCTGGGCAGAGCGGCGGAGGCCGAGAAGCTCGTCTCCGGAGCGGCGGCCATCCTCCAGCGCGCCGGGGAGCGGCTCCAGCTGGCCGAAGCGTGGCTGCTCCTCGCCGACATCCGACGCCGCCGCAACGATCTCGACGGCGCCGAGGACATGCTCAATCGGTGCCGTCAGCTGTGGATCCAGGCGGGCTCGCTGTACGCGGGCACCGTCGACCTCAACCTCGCGCTGCTCGACGTCGAGCGCGAGCGATTTCCCGACGCGCTGCAGCGGCTGGGGCCCGCGATCGAGCTGGCCGACGCCGAGCGCGACGCGTTCGTCTCCTGTGCCGGGCGGGTGCTCGCCCTGCGAGCCCACGCCGGGCTGGGCAGTTGGGACCGGGCCGTCGGCGTGCTCGAGCAGCTCGACGCCGCCGAGCGCTTCATGGCCGACGACGACATCGCGGCGGTCGCCGAGGACGCCGGGGACGCGGCCGCGCGGGCCGATCAGCGACCGGTCGCGCTGCGCTGCTGGGGCCTGGCTCGCACGCTGTGGCGGGAGGTCGGCAATCGGCCCCGACTGCTCAAGACCGAGGCGAAGCTGGACGAGCTCATCACCTCGTGGACGTCCCTGGAGCCGGTCAGCGATCCTTCAACGTGAGGACGATCGAGCCGTCGGCCGCTTCGTCCGCGTTCCACTCTTCGAGCGCCCAGCGCTCTCCGGTGGCCAGCTTGAGGGTCATCCCGGTCCCTCCGAAGAGGAACAGCTTGCGCATCGCGCGGGTGCGGAGGGCCGACTCGAAGGCCTTCTTGAAGTCGTCGTTGTTGAGGTCCCCCGCCTCGGCCATCACCTGGTTCCAGACGCTGTCGACTTCGGCGGGGCTGAACAGGATCTCGCGCACCTTGCGGCTCCCTCGGGCGATCGGTGGGTCCCCGGCCCGGCGGGCCGGCGGCTGAAAGGAGGCGAGGTTGGGCTTCTTGTCGTCGCTCATCGTCCGCTCCCTTCGGTGGCGTAGCCGCCCCACCGGGCCTGGTCCCGGTGGGACATCATCTCGCGCAGGCTGCTGATCACGACCTCGGGCAGGTCGGGCACGAGGAACCCGGGGCCGCTGAGGGTGGAGCGGTAGTACTCCGAGCTCAGCGGGATCATCCGGCTCTTGCCGACCCGGTACTGGGGGTAGCCGAACATCTCTTCGATGCGGGTGCTCTCCAGCGGGACGAGCCGGCTCAAGCCGGTGAGCCGGTAGCTGCGCGGGGGCGTCAGTGGCATCTGCCGGGTCATCACGGCGGGCAGCGCGTGAGCAGAGCCGTCGGCGCTGAAGAAGTAGTCCAGGTCGACGCCGTCACCCCCGATCCGGGTGACGCGGATCCGGCTCCGCGCCGGCCCGATGGCGAACCAGGCATCGGGCGTCTGCCGGACCATCACGCGGGGCCGGCCGAGACCGCGCTCCGCCTCGGCGTCGTGCATGTGCGCCCGGATCGCCTCGGCCGCCTCGTGGAGGGTGTCCGCGCCTCGGCGGCGCAGCGGCACGTCGACCAGGGAGACCGAGCCGAGCAGCTCCAGCCAGAAGCGGCGCGACGCGCCGAACCCGAACCGCTTCTGGAAGTCCTCGACGAGGTCGCCGATCGTGTCGGCGCGCAGGCCGTCGGAGCGCCCCTCCGCGCCGTCCCGGTGGATGAACACGATCGAGCGGATCGGGACGAGCGAGCGAGACACGACGTGGTCTCGGGGCTTCACCTCGCGCTTGCCCTGGTCGCGGTACCACAGCTCCTCGGTCCACTGACCGAAGCGGCGGTGGGCCGGAGACGCTGACGCCAGCACCCGCCCCGGTTCGGGGCCCTCTCCCGGCTTGGGCACCAGGACGAGGACCCGGTCGGAGCAGCCGAAGACCCACGGCTCGACGCCGCGGTTGCGCATGCCGGTCACCAGGCGGGCGGTGATCGACGACTTGCCGAGCTTGCTGTCGCCGGAGATCAGCACCCCCTCGCCGGAGCCGGGGTCGATCACCAGGTTCGCGAAGAGGATCGCGGCGTCCTGGATCTTGGCGAAGTCGGTGACCGAGCGAGCCGCCGCGATCTGACCCTGCTCCCGCAACGCCGAGGCGAGGGTGCCCCGCAGCGAGCCGAACACGACCGACGCAGGGAGGCGCCCGCCCCGGAGCAGCTCCTCACCCGCGCGCGCCTCGAACAGGTGCTCCGCGTGCCGGCTCCAGCCTTCCCACGGCTTGTCCGCCGGGCGCCCCTCGTGCTGGCCGGAGACCCGCATCGCGAGCCCGGTGAAGAGGTCCCGCACGCACGTCGCCGGCAGGCCCTGGCTCAGCAGGTAGGCGCGCTCCAGCCCCCGAGCCGCCCGGTGCACCCAGGGGCGCACCCGCTCGGCTTCGACAGAGTCGTAGAAGGCGAGCTTGAACCCGAGGTGCAGCTGGATCGCGGTCATCACCTGGGTGAACGTCGGGTCGCCGCCGGTGCGATCGGAGCGCCGGGAGGCCCACGCGAGGAACTGGACCAGCGGCCGCGGGACCGCGATTCGGGGCTGTTCGCCGTCGGCGCCCCAGTCGACGTGGAACCAGGCCTGCCGCCCTTCGTTGAGCCACGCGAGGCCGGGAAAGTCCTCGTCCGTCCGGGGCAGAAGCACGTGCCAGCGCAGCTTCTCGTGCACCGGCCGGATGTGGTCGATGATGTCCGCGGGGTCGTACCAGGGGATGCCCAGCTCGCGGAGCACCTCCTCGGAGACGGGCGGCTCGGCCGCCTGGTCGAGCTCGTCGATCCACCGCTTCACTTCGCCGTCGACGGGGCTCGCGATGACCTCGCCGACCTCGAACTGCTGGCTCAGACGGAGGTCCACGAGGTCCCGGATCGACAGCCCATCGTCCTCGTCGACGTACCCGACGCGCGGGCCGGGGCCGCGGTTGTGCAGCCGCAGGATCTGCACGCTGGAGTCCTCGAGGACGCCGCTGAAGAGGAGCGCGCCGCTGCCGCCGAAGGTCTGGCTGACCTCCTCGATGGTCGCCCGCGTGGGACGCAAGCCCCCCGAACCGCCGGTCTTGTACTCCAGGCGGACGAGGTAGCGGGCGTCGGCGTCGTTGGCGTCCCCCGAGACCCGGACGTCGACCGCGTGCTCCCCCGAGCGCGCCCGCTCCGGGGTGTCGCGCTCGAACCGGACTTGGGCGTCCGCCTCGGTCGAGTCCATGAGTCGACGAACCACCCGGGTCAGCTCCTTGCGATCCAGGGGCTTGAGGTCGGCCTTCATCAGGGCTTCGTGGAGGCGGAGGCCGAGGGCGGCGGGCAGCTCCCACTCGGGCTGTCGGCCCTGCACGAACGGGGTCAGGAAGCCGGTGGCGGACAGCGACGCGTACTCGCGGCTCCCGAGGGCGTCGTCGACCAGGCGGAGCGCCGCGCCCAGCGACCTCGCCGCGGTCAGGGCGGGCTGGGTCGCGCGACCGGGGTCCCGCCGCAGCAGGTGGTCCCGGGCTTCGCCCATCGCCTTGAGGGCCTCCTGGAGCACCGACCAGAGACGGTCTGTCGCGGCTCCGGAGTCGACGGAGCCGGCCGGCGCGACGAGGCCCAGAAGGGTGCCCTGGCGGTCCGCGAGCTGCTCGGTGGCCGCCCGGAGCCCGTGGGGGTCCAGGGCGCCGACGAAGTCCTGGAGGGCTTGCTCGACGCCGGACTCGGCGAGCTTCTCCGGCCCGAGGTCGTCGCACAGACCGCGCAGGCCGTCGGCGGCCGCTCGGACCGGGCCGACGCGGCCGGAGCGGACGTGCTTGCGCAGCAGCGCCACGCCGCGGCCGGACTCGGTGAGGATGCGTTCGGCGGCGAGCGGCTCGAGCCCCTCGGCGAACTGCTCGAAGGCCGCCTGGATGGCCTCCGCGGAGCGGGTCAGGCTGGCCGTCAGGGCGGCCGGATCGATCGGCTTGGTCCGGCGGGCGGTGACGGCCTCGGCTCGCCCCGCAGCTTCCTGGATGTCGCGGAGGAGCGCTCGCTGCTGCCGAACCAGCCGGTTCAGCGGCCCCAGGACGGCCCCCCGCTCGTCGTCGCGCATCTCGGCGTCGGGCACCGTCTCGATCGCGTGCTCGGCGAGGTGCTCGCGGAGCCGACGCGTGAGCTTGCTCGCGGCCTCCAGCTCGCCGTGGGCGAGCAGCAGGTCGAGCTGGGCGAACAGGACGTCGGCGCGTTCTACAGGGTCCATGCGGGACCCATCATTGTGCACCCATATCCCAGTCGAAGTCGTCCCCCGGGACCCAATCGGGCTCCGAGGTGGGGGACGGGGTCGCTGCGACCTCTTCGGGGCTCCACTCCTGGAGGTAGGTGTGGCCCTCCACGCCGGCTCGGAAGTGGGTCCCCTTGGCGGGCGGCGGACCCGGGAGCGGCGGCGGCTCCGCGAACCACGGCGCGAGCCCTTCGACCACCGGATCGAGCAGGGGCGCGACGTGCACGGAGCAGACGCGCTCGGCCCCCGAAGACGGAGTCGCGGGGCTCGCGTAGGTAGCCGCGACGCCCTTCATCGACGGATCGACGGCGCCGCCGGCCCGCCCCGACGCCCAGGCCCACACCTCGCCCCAGTGCTCCGCTTCGACGGGCCCCGCGAGGGGGAGGATGACCCGGAACTTCGGGTAGGCGTGGGTGTGGGACCAGGTGGAGTGCAGCACGTGCAGCCACCGCTCCCAGGTGCGAGAGGCCTCGGCGACGCGCGTCCCCTTGTCGTAGTCGAGCACGAGGCAGCTGAGGTGCAGCACGCCCTCGCGTCCGCGCTTGTGCTCGGGCCGGTACAGCGCTGGAGACCACAGCCGCAGGTCGGTCTTGGCGCGCCCCCGAGCCTGCCGCAGGAGGGTCTCGTAGACGGTCCGAACCGCCGCGGCGACCTCCCAGCCCCTGGACTCCGCGTCCTGCCGCGCCGCCTCCAGCTTGCGGAAGATGGGGCCGGCGCCGTCGTCGCCGCACTCCCAGGCGGCCCAGGCGGTCTCGATCCGCTTCGTCTCGCGGGCGATCGACTTGCGAAGCTGCGGCTTGAGATCGAACCGGGTCAGGGCGCCGACCAGCTCCGGCAGCGTGCGGGCGTCCTGCTTGGGGGTGGTGTCGAACACCCGCTCGAAGGTGCACACCGCGAAGCGTGAGTTGCACGGGGGGAGGGAACTCACGGTCAGGGTCCGGCGAAGAACTCGTCGGCGTGCTGAAACGGCACCCCGAGGTTGGCGGCGAAGTCGGCGTCGCTGTCCCGGTCCCCCACCATCAGCGAGGCGGCGCGATCGATCGGCCACTTCTCGAGGTGCTGCACCCCCATCCCGGGCATCGGCTTGCGGCACCAGCAGGCGATGCGGCCCGGGGGATGGGGGCAGTACAGGACCTCGAAGTCGAGCTCCAACAGCTCCCGGGTCCGGTCGATGCACGCGACCACCTGCTCCTCGGTGAGCTGTCCGAGGGAGACCCCCGCCTGGTTGGTGACCCCGAGCAGCCTCCAGCCGTCCGCGGCGTACCGGTGGAGGATCTCCTTGCGGCGGGGGAGGAGGTGCACGTCGTCGGGCTGGATCGGGAACGGCGCGCCCCGCGTCGTCGTGCGCACGGTCCCGTCCAGGTCGAGCAGCAGGGCGCGCTCGGGCTCCCCGTCGGGCGCGACCCGGTCGAACGGCACGGTGGACAGCTCTGCGAAGCCCTCCGCTTCGGTCGGCTCCTCGAAGCGCCGGAAGTACCGCCAGATCGCGTCGGGCGGGAACATGTTGGGGTCCCGCCTGCTCTCGCGGCGGATCCCCTCGGGGTCGAGCAGACGACCGTGGCGCTGGAGCATGCGCTTGCAGGCGTTGTACATCGCCTCGCCGGGGGAGGTGTCGATGCGGATGCCGCGCGCGGGGATGCCGTGTCGGGCGGCCCGGGCGAGCGGGCCGGTCCGGCTCTTTCGGTCGGGGTAGGTGTTGTCGAGCACGAGGCGGCGGCGGCCGTCGGCGACGTACTGGTCGATCAGGGGGAGCAGGTCGTCGAGCCGTCCGCCGGTGGTGTCCCGGTTGAGGCGCACGTAGCCGGCGTCGGTGTAGGGGGCGACCGAGCTGGTCTTGCCCGCCGCAGGGGAGCCCATCACCAGCACCATCTCGCCGACGTCTTCGGCCGTCGGGGTGGAGGCGGCGAAGGCGGCGCGGACCTCCGGAGCCCAGGGCTTGCGGGAGTCGAGCGTCGCCAGGTCGTCGGCGTCCAGCCGGAGGCTCGTCGCCGCGAGGGAGCCGAGGATCGACCGGGTCCGGGTCGCGCCGGGGATCGGGATCACCTGGGGCGCGGTCGCGAGCAGCCACGCCAGGGCGGCCTGCTCCGGGCTCGCGCCGTGCCGGGCGGCGACCTTCGCGAGCGCCTTGTGCTTGCGGGTCGACGCGATGCGGCTGTGGCCTCCGATCGGCCGGTGGGCGAGCACGGGGATGCCTTCAGCGGCGCAGTAGGCGAGCACGCCGTCGGTCATGCCCCTCTTGCTGAACAGGCTGGCCTCGTTCTGGACCGCCGCGACGTCGACGATCGTGCGGGCCTCGACCAGCTGATCGAGGCTGACGTTGCAGACGCCGACGTGCCGGACCTTGCCCTCCTCCTGCAGCTTCGCGAGCTCGCCGACGGAGTCCTCGAGGGGCACCCGGGGGTCGGCGACGTGCAGGAGCATCAGCGGCAGCGCGTCGACCTGGAGCGCGTCGAGGCTCTGCTCGCAGGCGGACCGCAGGTGCCCGGGTCGGCCGTCGGGGATCCAGCGCCCCCCCGGGCGTCGCAGCCCCGCCTTGGTGGCCACCAGGACCGAGTCCCGGTCGCCGCTCCAGCGCTCCAGCGCCTCGGCGATCAGCCGCTCGTTGTGGCCCCGGTCGGCCTCGTCGACGCAGTACGAGTCGGCGGAGTCGATCAACCGCACGCCTGCCTCCAACGCGGCGGTGAGCACGGCGAGCGCGTCGTCGCGGTCTGGGCGGCCCGCCGTGGACAGGCGCATCGCCCCGAGGCCGATGCGGCCGACCGCGACGCCCGCGAGCTCGCCACCCACCGCGACGGGGGCCGTCGACGGAGGGGGGAGCGCGGACGGCGTCGCCCGGGCCGGCGGGCCGGCGGCGGCTCCGAGCATCGACCAGACCGAGTCGTCGTCCAGCTCGAAGTCCCGCAGCGGGGCGGCTCCGCCGCTGGCGTTGATCAGCCGCCAGGTGCCGTCGAGGCGCAGCGCCTCCGGCTCCTCGCACACGACGATCTCCCGCCGCGCGCCCGGCGGGGCGTCCTGCACGCAGAGCAGCAGGTCCCCGTCCAGCAGCAGGTCGATGAGCGCCCGGACCTCCGTGTCGGGGCGGCTCCGGGCGAACCGGGGGGCCGTCGACAGGAACCGGCCGACGTCGCTGACCCCGGGCCGTCCCTCGGGCGGCGCCTGCAGCCCCAACCCGGCGCTGAGCTCGGCCGAGGACAGCGCCGGGCTGACGATCCGCTGCAGTCGGCGGATGCGCTCCGCGTACTCCAGCTTCATCGCGCGGACCGCCTGTTGGGCGGCCGCCTGCACGCGAGCTTTGGCACCACGGGTGACGGTCATGCTGGGAGTTGATATCACCGTTGCGGGTGCAGTTCGAACTTCCCTTTCGCCGGGTCTGCTGGATCGCCCGCGGGGCCCGCGCCGCCGAGGAGGAGCTCCTCGACCGAATCGAAGGCCTCGTCGGCGCGGCGGTGGCCGAGCCGCGCCTCCTCGCCACGCCGGTGCGGGTCGTCGTGCCGTCCAAGAGCCTCCGGCTGCACGTCTCGGCGGCGATCGCGCGGCGGCTCGGCCGGCCGGCCCTCGGCGTCGTGGTGCAGAGCCTGTTCGGGGTCGCCCACGAGCTGCTGGAGGCGGACGGCCAGCCGATCCGGACCGCGGGTGGCCTGACCGACGTCCTGGTGCGGCGGGCGGCTCGGGAAGAGCCCGCGCTTCGCCGGGTGCTCGATCCGCTGGTCAACGGCTACGCGCCCGTCGCCCGGTCCCTGGAGGACCTGCTCGACGCCGGGCTCGAGGCCGATGACGTCGAGGGGGCGATCGACAAGCTGGAGGCGCGGCACGGATCGCTCCCGAGCGGGGAGCTGGAGCGTGGGGTCGCGCTGCTGCGGGCGGCCGGCGCGACCGACGCGGCGCTCGCCGACCAGGGGCTGGACCGGCCGGGCACCATCCTCGCCCGGGCGACCGAGCTGCTGCGCCGCCGCGGTCCCGACCTGCTCGGCTCCCGGGCGGTCCTCCTGCACGGCTTCGACCACGTGCACCACCGGGCGGGCGAGCTGCTGGAGCAGCTGGTCCGGCACCGCGCCGCCGTGGTGATCGTGGACCAGCCCGACGATCCGGCCGCCCCCGGGCGAGCCGACGCCGGGGTCGCCGCCATCGCCCCCCTGGCGCTGCGCCTCGGGCGTGGGTCGGGCGG
The DNA here is from genome assembly GCA_964416435.1 of uncultured Rickettsiales bacterium. Taxonomy (GTDB): domain Bacteria; phylum Myxococcota_A; class UBA796; order UBA9615; family UBA9615; genus CAYQEG01. Next base: position 101,810 of record CAYQEG010000001.1, on the reverse strand, counting down.
CGCGGGGGAGCTGGCCCGGGTGTTGCCGCCCCCGCAGCTGCGCGCCATCGCCGCGGACGGCCCGTGGGGAGAGGCCCGGGAGGTCGCCGGCCGGCTGCGGGCGCTGCTCGACGGGGGGGCGGTGCCCGAGCGGATCGGCGTGGTCGCCCGGGAGCTCGGTCGGTGGGCGGCGCCGCTGCGGACGTGGTTGACCCGGCTCGGGGTGCCGTTCTCCGGGGTCGGCGCGCTGGGGCCGTCGACCAGCGCGGCGCGGTGGCGGAGCCTCCCGGACCTGCTCGTGCGGCGCGAGGCGGTCCCCACCGAGCGCTGGCTCGACCTGCTCGGCAGCCTGCCCGTGGGGGAGCGGCGGGAGCCCATCGAAGCGCCGCTGCGCTCCGACCTCCGGCTCGCCTTTCGAGCCCTCGGCGCGGCTCGCGTGCTCCAGGCGGGGCGGCTCCCGCTCCGGGGGCGCCTCGATCGGGACGGGGCCCTGCCGCTGCCGGTGCACCAGGGGCTCGAGGAGGAGCCCGACGGCGGCGCCCGGGCCCACCGGCGGCGGGTCGCCGGGGACGTGCTGCAGGGGGCCATCCGTGCCGCCTCGGAGCTGACGGCGTGGTGTCGATCCTGGCCCGAGCGGGCCGACGCGGAGGACTGCGTCGACCTGCTCCGGGAGCTGCTGGACGACGTGCTCGGCGTGCCGGCTGACGCCCCGGTGCGGGCGGCGATCGACGATCTCGCCGGCGCCGTCGATCCGGGGCTGGAGTTGCACGTCGAGGAGGTCGCGATGCTCCTCGGCCGGGCGCTCCGCTCGGTCGGCGCGCGGGCGATCGGCGGCAGCGGCGGCGGCGTCGCGGTGCTCGGGGGGCGGGAGGCCCGGGGTCGTACGTTCGAGCACCTGTTCCTCCTGGGGCTGAACCGAGGCGTCTTCCCGGCGTCCGCCAGCGACGATCCGCTGCTCCCCGAGGCGGTCCGGCAGGCGCTCCTCCCGGTGCTCCCCAACCTGCCGCTCCGCAGTCAGCAAGGGCTGGGGGAGCGGTACCTGTTCGCCGATCTCGTGAGCTCTGCGCCCGCCGTCACGCTGTGCTGGCAGGGGGTCGACGGGGATGGCCGAGCCCGGACGATCTCCCCGCTGGTGGAGCGCCTGCGGTGGAGCGGACGGTTGCCGACCGCCCAGGCTCCGGACGCGGCGGCGGCCCGCCCGGCCTTCGCGCGGGCCGTCTCGGCTGGCGTCGGCGGCGCCCGCGCCGAGGCGACGGCGCTCTTCGAGGTGGTGCTCGCAGAGGCCCGCGCCGGCCTGGGGGCGATCGACGGACCCGACGTGGCGCTGCTCGCGCGGGCCCGCCAGGCCACGCTGGCCGAGCTCGATCCCGACCTCGACACGGAGCACGGGCAGGCGCTGCGCTCCGCGCCCGGTCCCTACCTGGGCCTGCTCGGCCCCGCGGTCCGCGACGACGACGTCCGTCGCCGGGACCCCTACGTCTCCTTCGTCGAAGCTGTTGCCCGGTGCCCCTGGCAGGCGCTCCTCCGGCGGCTGCTGCGGGTGGAGCCGCTGCCCGATCCCCTGGCCGCCGTGCCCCGGGTCGACGCCCGCCTCCTGGGCAGCCTGCTGCACGCGGTGCTCCAGGCGATCGTCGAGCGGTCCACCGGAGCGGCCCGCACGATCGCGGCGGCGCTGGAGCGGGCCGGGGGGGAGCCGACCCCGGTCACCTGGCCCGAGCGCTCCGAGCTGCACGCCATCGTGCGGGAGGCCGCCGCGGGGCTGCTGCGGCGGGAGGGCATCGCGCTGCCGGGCCTCGCCGAGATGCTCGCCCGGCAGGTCCGCCCGTCGCTCGAGGTGGCCCGTCGCACGGACTGGGGCGCCGGCTCGGTGCCCGCGCTGGGCGCGGAGCTCCGGGGATCGGCGTCCCTGGGCGGGCGCACGCTGCACTTCATCGCCGACCGGGTCGACCTCGTCGGCGATCGCGTCGTGCTCACCGACTACAAGGGCGGTCGACCCTTCGGCTGGGCCGCCTCGGCGGAGCGGCGTCGCACCCGGCACCTGGACCAGGTCACGAAGGGGAGTCGCCTCCAGGCGGCCGCTTACGCCGCCGCCGCCGAGGTGCCCGAAGCGGCCGGTCGGTTCCTGTTCCTCAAGCCGGAGGCGGACGACGCCGCCCGCGTCGTGATGGCGCCGGCCGCCGACGCCGACTTCGAGACGGCCCTGGACGACGCCACCCGGGCGGTCCTCGACGCGGTCGACGCCGGCGTGCTGTTTCCCCGCATGGTGGACCCGGGAGGGGAGCGGGAGCCGTTCGCCTGCAGCACCTGCGAGGTCGCCGAGGCGTGCTCGCGCGGCGACAGCGGCGTCCGCGGCCGCCTGGTCCGTCGGGCCCAGGCGCTGCAGACCGCGGCGCGCGACGGGGCCGACCTGAGCGCGGGGGAGCGGGCGTTCGTGGAGCTGTGGTCCCTGCCGGATCGCCGCTGGGAACAGCCGGAAGAGGAGTTCGACTGGTTCGATGCCTGATTCCGTAGCCCGAGAGCTCGCCCGGACGACGTTCGACCGCCCCCTGGTGGTCGAGGCGGGCGCCGGCACGGGCAAGACGACCGCCCTGGTGGCCCGCGTGCTCACCTGGGTGACCGTCGACGGCTGGGCCGAAGCGGCCCGCCGGCTGGGCGACGCGCCGCCGGCCGAGATCGCCGCCGAGGTGCTGGACGGGGTCGTCGCCATCACCTTCACCGAGGCCGCCGCGGCGGAGATGGCGGACCGGATCGGGCAGGGGCTGGCGTCCCTCGCGGACGCCGAGCCGGTCATCGGCCTGCCGGCGGACCTGGGGCCGCCGGCCGACGTGATCGCGGTGCGCTGTCGGGCGCTCCTGGAGGCGATCGATCGGCTCGTGGTGTCGACGATCCACGCCTTCTGTCGACGCATCCTCGCCAGCTCTCCCCTGGACGCGGGCCTGCACCCCGACCTGTCCGTGGACGCCGACGGCTCGGCGCTGGCGGAGGTCGTCTACGAGGTCGTCGAGGAGCAGTTCACCACCGCCTTCGGCTCGGACTCGCCGCTCCGGGGGCAGCTGCTCGTGCTCGCGGGGCAGGGGATCGGGCCCGAGCAGCTGGCTGAGGGGCTGTCCCGGCTGGCCGTGGCGGCGTTCCCGGCGTCCGCCCTCGAGGCGGACCCGCTGGCCGCCGAGCACCTCCAGGCGCTGCTCCAGCGAGCCGACGCGGCCCTCGCCGAGCTGCTCGGCCTGGTCAGCCCCCAGCTGTTCGGCGTGCAGCTCCGGGTGCCCGTGACCGAGGCCCTGGAGGCGGCGCTGCGGGTCGTGCGGGCGGCGGTCCGGTCCGCGGCCCCGACCCCCCGGGGGATCGCGGGGCTGGTCGAGGAGGTAGAGCGGCGCCTCCCCGACCCGCTGCTCAAGCGGCTGCGGGAGTGGTCCCGGGGCAAGCTCAACGCGTCGGAGCGGCGCCTCTTCGCCAAGGTCGCCGGCCCCATGCGACCCGCCGCGGGTCGCGCGCTGCGCTTCGTCACCCACCTCAAGCGGATGCTCCCCGAGCGGCTCCACGCCGCGCGACAGGTGCTCAGGCCGATGCTGGAGCAGGTCGAGGTCGGGCTGCGGGCGCGCGGGGCGATGACCTTCGGGGCCCTGCTCGCGGGGGCCGCCGGGCTGCTCGCCGACCGGCCCGACGTGCGGGCCCGCGTGCGTCGACCGATCCGACAGCTGCTCGTGGACGAGTTCCAGGACACCGATCCGGTCCAGTGCGAGATCGTGCGGCTGCTGGCGCTGGACGGGCCGGCGGAGCGTCGACCCGGCCTGTTCGTCGTGGGGGACCCGAAGCAGTCGATCTACGGCTGGCGGAGCGCCGACCTGGTGGCCTACCAGGGCTTCGTGGACGAGGTCGAGGCGGCGGGCGGCGAGCGGCTGTCGCTCACGGTCAACCGGCGGAGCAAGCAGCCGATCCTGGACGAGGTGGAGCGGGTCGTCCGGCCGATCATGGAGGCCGACCCCGGCTATCAGCCGGCGTTCGTCGGGCTCGACGCCGGGCGGGAGGACGCGGGCGACGGTCCGTCCGGCCCCTGGAACGCCGTCGAGCATTGGATCAGCTGGGGGTGGGACCCGGCGGGGAGCAAGCCGCGCAGCAACCTGCTCGCCCGGGCGACCGCCCGGCTGGAGGGGCGCGCCCTGGCCGCCGACGTGGCGCGCCTGGAGCGGAGCGGGGCGGACCTGTCCCGGATCGCCCTGCTCCTCCGTTCGACCGGCGACCTGGAGGCCTACCTCTCCTCGCTCCGGGAGCTGGGCATCCCCTACGTCGTGGAGCGGGACCGCAGCTACTTCCGCCGCCGGGAGATCATCGACGTCGCCGCCCTGGTTCGGTGTGTGCTCGAGCCGTCGGACCACCTCGCCCTGCTCACGACGCTGCGTTCGCCGGCGGTGGGGGTCCCCGACGCCGCGCTCATCCCCCTGTGGCGGCGCAAGCTGCCCCAGCTGGTCACCGACCTGTCCCAGGCCGACCCCGAGCGGCTCGCCGCCATCGCTGCCGTCGTCGTCGACGCCGCCGCGGAGGTGGCCGAGCTGGACGTGCCGGGGCTGAGCCGGGTGAGCGGCTGGCCCGCCACCCTGACCGACGCGATCCGGTGGGTCGGCTGGCTGCGGAACGCCTGGACCGAGCTGCCGTCCGACGAGTGGGTCGAGCGGCTGCGCACCCTGCTCGCGACGGAGCCGACCGAGGCGGCCCGCTACCTCGGGAGCTACCGCGCGGCCAACCTCGACCGCTTCTTCCGCCGGCTCGTCGACGCCCTGGAGCAGGCGGCCGGCGATCCCCAGGCGACGCTCCGGCTGCTCCGCATGTCGGTGGCGGAGGCCCGGGAGGCCGAAGAGGCGCGGCCCGGGGACGGCCAGGCGGCGCTGCGGGTGATGACGATCCACAAGAGCAAGGGGCTCGACTTCGACCACGTCTACGTCGGGCAGCTGCACAAGCAGCGCCGGTGGGGTGAGCTGGTGCCGGCCAACCTCGGCGAGGCGACGCGAGCTCGGCTGGTCGGCGGGCGATGGGAGTACCAGCTGTTCGCGGCCCGCACGCCGGGGTTCGACGCTGTCGTGCGCCACGAGGAGCGGGTCGAGATCTGCGAGCGGGTGCGGTTGCTGTACGTCTCGATGACCCGCGCCAAGGAGCGGCTCGTGATGCTCGGCTCCTGGGACGAGCGCCCTCGGGCGATCCCGGTTCGATACGCCCGGAGCATGCTGGAGCTGCTCGGCTCCCGGGAGGGGGGTGTGCCGGACCTGGTCGACGCGATGCGCGCCGCCGCGGTCGCGGGAGAGGCCGGCGCGGACCTCGAGGACGGCGTGCGGCTGAGCTTCCCCGGCCTGCGGTTCGACGACGCGCCGGACGACCGACCCCGCCGCGTTCCGCCGGAGTCCGAGCTGCCGTCGGCGGCGGCGGTGGCGGCGGAGTCGGCCGCGTTGCTCCGGGCGCGGGACGCCGCCCGAGCGCGGATGGCCAGGCCGGTCGGGGTGGCGGCCAGCGCCGAGGCCCACCGCGCGCTCGAGCACGACCCCGCCGACTCGCCGACGCTCCACCCCGCGGCTGAGCCTCCCACGCACCCCTCCAGCGGCCCCGAGAGCGTCGCCACCGCCGTGGGCACGACGGTTCACCGCGCGATCGAACACCTGGACGCCGCCGCGCCCGCGGAGACGGAGTTGGAGCGGCTGGCGCCGCTGCTCGACCGCTGGCTCTCGACGCTCCTGCCGCCGGCCCTGGTGCCCCGCGCGGCGGAGCGGTCTGCGGCGCTGCTGGCGCGGTTCGTACGGGGCGCGCTGGGCACGCGGTTCCGCCAGATCGGTCGCTCGATCGTCGCGCGGGAGCTGCCCCTGCTGGCGCCGCCGACCGTCGACGGGCTCGGCCCGGTGGGCTACGTCGCCGGCGCGATCGACCTGGTCTACCGGGACCCGGACACGGGGGAGTTGGTGGTCGTCGATTACAAGACCGACAGCGTGAGTAGCGACGACGTCCTGCGCTCACGGGTGGCCGCCTACGCGCTGCAGGGGCGCGTCTACACCCGGGCCATTCGGGACGCGCTGTCCCTGGCCCACGAGCCTCGGATGGAGCTGTGGTTCATCGCGGCCGACCGCGTGGTGGTGGTGGAGCCGTGAGCGCGCTGTACCTCGTCGACGGCACCTTCGAGCTGTTCCGCTGCTTCCACGGCGCTCCTCGCGCCAAGGACGCCGACGGCCGGGAGATCGGCGCCACCCGGGCGATGCTCTGGACCCTCGTCAAGCTCCTGCGGACCGAGGGGCTGACCCATGTCGCGTTCGCGATGGACCGGATGACCCGGCCGGCGAAGCGGGACGGCAGCGCCGACGCCCTGCTGCGCGAACAGAACGGGCCGGTCGCCGAGGTCGTCCGCGCCCTCGGCATCACGCTGTGGCCGATGTCCCGCTTCCAGGCGGACGACGCGCTCGCGACCGGGGTCGCCCGCTACGCCGGATCGGTCGACCGGACCGTGATCTGCACCCGGGACAAGGACCTCCTCCAGTGTGTCGACGGGGACCGGGTCGTGCTGCTCGACCGCACGAAGGACGTGATCACGGACGAGGCGGCGATGCGCGCCCGGTTCGGCATCGGCCCGACCCAGATCCCGGCCTACCACGCGCTCGTCGGCGACCCCAGCGACGGGCTCGCGGGGCTGCCCGGGTGGGGCGCCAAGGCGACGGCGGCGGCGCTGCAGCGGTGGGGCACCCTGGAGGCGATCCCCACCGACCCGGAGGGGTGGGATGGGGCCGGCATCCGTGGCTCACGCCGGCTCGCGACGGTGCTCGGGGAGCGCCACCTGGAGGCGCGGCTCGCCCGCAACCTGGCGACGCTGCGCTCGGACGTGCCGCTGCCCCACTCGCTGGACGACCTGCGGTGGCGCGGCTCGGATCGCCCGGCGCTGGAGGCGCTGGCCGATCGGCTGGACGCGCGGGATGCGATCGAACGCCTGATCGAGTAGGTTCCGCCGCCATGACCTCCGAGATCTTCGACGCAGGCCGCTGGGACGTCGTGCCCGGCTTCGACGAGTTCACCGACATCACGTACCACCGGGCCCGGGAGTCCGGCACGGTGCGCGTCGCGTTCAACCGGCCGGAGGTGCGCAACGCGTTCCGCCCGCGCACGGTGGACGAGCTGTACACGGCGCTGGACCACGCGCGGCGCTGGTCGGACGTCGGCTGCGTGCTGCTCACGGGCAACGGGCCCTCCCCGAAGGACGGCGGCTGGGCGTTCAGCAGCGGCGGGGACCAGCGCATCCGGGGCAAGGCCGGCTACCAGTACCAGGAGGGCGCCGACGGCCCGGTCGACAAGGCGAAGCTGGGGCGCCTGCACATCCTGGAGGTGCAGCGGCTCATCCGCTTCATGCCCAAGGTGGTCATCGCGGTGGTGCCCGGCTGGGCGGTCGGCGGCGGGCACTCCCTCCACGTCGTCTGCGACCTGACCCTCGCGAGCGCCGAGCACGCGGTCTTCAAGCAGACCGACGCGGACGTCGCCAGCTACGACGCGGGCTACGGCAGCGCCTACCTCGCCCGCATGGTCGGCCAGAAGCGAGCTCGGGAGATCTTCTTCCTGGGGCGGAACTACTCCGCCCGGGACGCCTTCGAGATGGGCATGGTCAACGCGGTCGTGCCCCACGCGGAGCTGGAGGCGACCGCCCTGGAGTGGGCCGCCGAGATCAACGGCAAGAGCCCCACGGCGCAGCGCATGCTCAAGTACGCGTTCAACCTGGTGGACGATGGCCTGGTCGGCCAGCAGCTGTTCGCCGGCGAGGCGACCCGCCTGGGCTACGGCACGGACGAGGCGGCCGAGGGGCGGGACGCGTTCCTCGAGAAGCGCAAGCCCGACTGGTCGGACTACCCCTGGTACTACTGAGCGGCCCTACTGGTGGGGCGTCTGCTCCTCCCACCCTCGCTTGATGTTCTTGACGATCCACGCCTCGGCGTGAGCGTCGAGCCTCTCACGGGTGGAGGCGACGCGGATGGTCGTCTTCAGCGGCTCCTTGCGGCCGGCTGACCAGTCGGTGAAGTGCACCACGAAGGGGGGCCACGACGGGTCCTCGTCGTGCTTGTTCGTCTCCAGCGATACGAGCTTGCGGATGGCGAGGCCGCCGCCCCGGGCGGCCTTGGTCCAGACCCGCCGCTCCAGGAGCTGGCTCTTGCTCAGCTTGCGGTCCTCGGGCGCGTCGGTCTTCCCCTCGAACGGCAGGTAGGCGTACACCTGGTCCAGGCCGACGTAAGCCGGCTCGACCGGCTTGTCGGTGCGCTCGCCCTCGAGCACGGGGTGGATCAGGGAGACGATCGGCATGATGCCGAGCGGGGCGTATCCCTTCTCCGGGTCGTAGCGGAGCGTCATCCGCCGCACCGCGGCGTCCCGGCTGTCCGAGTCCATCAGGTCGCTCACGCGGACCTGGACGACGATCTCCGGCCGGACGAACCGACACAGCGTGCCTTCGCTGTTGGCCATCCGAAACTCGCTCGGCATCAGCATCGCGTCCAGCCGACGGAACCAGCTGATCCGGTCCGCGTCGGACAGCCCGCCCGCGACCGTGCCGAGCACGTGCCAGCTGCCGTCCTCCCGCATGAGCCCCACGATCAGCTCGCGCACCTCGCGGGTCGTCTCGGTGCGGCGCTCTCCGAACCCGAGGACGACGCAGTCGACGTGAATCGTGGGCTTGACCTTGAACGTCGTGCCGTCGGCCCGCACGACCAGGCCCTCGAACTTGCCCGAGTTGACCCACTTGTCCCAGCTGTCCAGGACGGCGTCGGTGGCGCCCTCCACCGTGGTCACGAGGGCGGCTCGGCGGCCGCCGGTGAACAGCTCGGAGAGGCGGTCGTACCGCTCGGGGTAGGGTCGCTGCTGCCAGTCCTCGCCGTCCTCCGTGACGAGGTCGAACGCCTTGAACCCCAGGGTCGGCGCGCGCGCGGGATCCCGCAGCGCCGAGGCGACGTGGTGCACCCGGGGTCGTCCCTCCCGGACCACCGCGAACAGCTCCCCCGCGACGACGATGTCGCCGGCCGCCGCGAGCTGCTCGGTCGCTTCGTCGGCCACCGGCACGCCCTGGAGCACGCGCCCGTTGGGGGCGACGAGGGCGACCTCGCCGGACAGCTTGCACAGGAACCACAGCTCGCCGTCGACCTTGGTCGACACGTACAGGTTGCCGTCCGGCATCTTGTCGGCGATCTCCCCGGGCAGGACGATCTTGTAGCGCTTGGCGACGGTGCGCTTGTAGTGGCGCATGCGCGCCAGGATGGCGCTCGGCGTGAGCGAGCCGGGGGGCGCGAAGCGGCCGGTGCCGTAGTCGCGGAAGTCGTTGGCGAAGACGGAGTCGCTCACGCTCCCTCCTCCTCGACGGTCGGCACGGGCTTCAGCTCGAGGTTGCTCAGGTGAAGGATGAGCTTGAAGCCGTCCCCGTCCACCGAGCCGTGGAGGAAGCCGCGGTAGGGGCTGCCGTTGCGCTGGAAGACCAGCGGCTGGTTGCCCCGACCGGCGCCGACGAACAGCATCTTGTCCTGCTCGTGGAGCGTCTGGGCGATCTCCCGCAGGAAGTCGAACGTCAGCCCGTTGATGTGGCGCATCTGGATCTTGCGGACGAGGGCGAACGAGCGGACCACCTTCTCGACCGGGAGCAGCCGGCCGGACCACGGCAGCGCGGTCTCTTCGTCGACCGACGCCTCGACGTCGACGAAGTCGTCGCGGCTCAGCTCGGCGCCCGCGGGGTCGTAGACGGCCTTGAGGACCCGCGCTGAGTACAGGATCTTGCCGTCCGACTTGATCCAGACCCGATCGGTGGGCCCGGTCTTGCGGCCGATGTTCTCGTAGTCGATCTCGGGGTCCCCGTCGATGAGCTCCTGGGCGAGCGCATCGGCGTCGGGGAACTTCGCCGCGAGGGCGGGGTAGTCATGCCCCTCGGTCGCCTTGATGAGGCGCTGGGAACGGACCTTCGCCCCCTCCTGGTCGACGAAGGAACGCTTCGCTGGTCGCTGCGCGGACTCGATCTGGACCTGCGCGTCCCGCCGCTTGCTGTCGGTCAGTCCAAGGAACCGCGGCATCAGAACATCCCGAAGTCGAAGTCGTCGGCGAAGGGATCGTCCTCGTCGCCGGCGTCGGCGATGGGGGCCTCGGGCCGGAGATGGTCGAAGCCGGTGGGGCGTCCGACCAGGGCGAAGAAGCCGTGCTCGTTCTTCAGCACGAAGCAGGCCTGGTCCTCGTAGCTGGTGCGGTAGTTGAAGCGGGTCTCGAAGATCGCCCCCGCCTCCAGCTCGGCGCGGAGCGCGTCGTCGAGCTCCGCCTCGTCCAGCGCGTAGACCACGGGGGTGACGAACTCGAGCACGCGCTCGGGGGGTACGCGGGTCGCCTCCACCGAGACGCCGAGGGTGGACTGCACCGGGTCGACCTCCTCGCCGCTGGCGTCGATGGCGCGCAGGTCCGCGCGCTCCACCACGTCGAACCCGTCGTCCAGGTAGAGCTCGGCCGTCGAGCCGGGGGGCAGCAGCGTGCTCCCGTCCTCGGTCAACATCCCGGCCTGGCACTCCGAGCCGTCCTCGTCGACGACGACCCGGCGCTTGCGGCCGTAGAGCTTCTCGCGCGACAGCCGCGCGATGTCGAATGAGCTGGTGCCGCCGCCGAACGACAACACGATCTGACGTGCCATGGGGGCCCTCCCGAAGGGCCGGGAGTCTAGACGACCCATCACCCACCTGCAGCCCACACACCGTCGGTCCACGAGCCCGATCCCGGCGTCGCTCGTCGGTCACGATGGCCCGCATCGCTCCCTCCTCGCTCCTGGGTCTCGGGCCCGTGCCCTCTCCGGTGTGAGGCCGCATATGAGTGATGGGCCGTTTAGATCAGCGGTCCCGCCGATGCCCGCCGGAAGTGGGCTGGATTCGGTCGGGGAAGCCCGGCGGGACGACCGGCCGATCCGTCCGGGCGAACAGGCCCTGCTCGAGCCCCCGGGCCAGCTCCGTCAGCTGCTCGGGGGGCAGCTCCTGGCAGCCGTTGAGCGGCACGGTCATGCCGATGAGGTCCAGGGCCGCCATGTGGGCGCTCGACGGCGACACGAGGGCCGCCTCGCAGGCCTGGAGCAGCGACGCGTAGGCCATCTCGGTGGTGCTGAAGGTCGCCAGGTAGGCCGACAGCTCGTCCCGGCCCCAGGTCGGGAAGTCCGTCGGGCAGCCGGGGCAGGGGAGGTCGGCGCCTTCGGGCCGCGCGGCCAGGTCGGCGACGTGGCGGGCCTCGTGGATCGCCGTGTGGCGCGCGTACCAGGCGAGCAGGTCTCCGAACGCGTCCTCCAGGCCGCGCTTGCCGCCCAGCTCGGCGGTGGTCTCGCGCAGCGCCGTCGCCTCCTCCTCGCTGACCCCGGGGCAGGGGCTCCGCCGGTCGCGCCGCGCCACGTCGATGGCCCACGCGACGCTGTCCCCGGGGAGGCCGAGCCAGTCGTGGTGGATGATGACGTCGCTGCAATGACGCCGCGATTCGATCGACTCGACGGCAGCGAGGAAGCGGGCCCGGCTCCCCGCGGTGCGCTGCAGCAGGGCGTAGGAGTCGGGGTCGATGCCGGCCCGGACCTCGGCCCGCACCCGGTCGCCGTACAGGTTGCGCACGGTCCGCAGAACGGCGGGCTGACCCCACGGCTCCACCGTGGCGGGGTCGGCGAGCATCGGCCAGAGCACGTCGGCGACGAACTCGGTGAGTCGGTCCAGGGCGACGAGCGAGCCGCCGTCCTCGGTGCCGGCGTGTCCGAGGAAGCCCTCCACCAGGTTGGTGCCGTCCACCCGCCGGACGATCCGGACCCGGCGGGGGGCCCCGTCCACGACGATCGCGGTGTCCGCGACCACCTCGTAGCTCTTGACGTAGAAGAGCTCGTCGCGAGCCGTGCGCATGACGTTGGCCTCGATGAGCCAGGGCATCCCCTGCTCGTCCAGGTACTCCGACCAGGCGTCGCTCAGCTCGATGAGCCGGGTCGCGTTGGTCCAGGGGTCCCGGACGAGGCCCCGCATCTCGTCGTAGATCTTGCTGAGCGTCGGGTCGGGGGTCAGCGCCTCCGTCAGCTCCCGGGCCGCCGTCGCAGAGCGACCCTGCCCTGGCCGGGAGGCTGCGAGCCACCAGGCGGGGAGCAGCTCGGCGTGCACCGCCGCGAGGTCGACGTCGTTGAGCACGGACTCGGCGGCCCCGCGCATCTGCCGCTCGGCCCGGATGTCGTAGCGCCAGCCGAGCGCGTCGAGCAGCGGGGACCGCCAGAGGAGGGCGAGGACCGCGACGACGCCGAGGAGGGCCAGCACGGATCCGAGCCAGATCCGATGCGTTCGCCGCTCGCGTACGGTTTCGTCGAGCGCGTCGGTACCCATGCGAATCCGCCCCGGTATGCTCCCCGCCCCCTCGATCGGAGACGCGCGTGAGCAGAGACGGATACTACCGGTGGGCGACCTTGCGCGGGGACCGCGTGGTCTTCGGCTGCGAGGACGATCTGTGGGCCGTGAGTGTGAGCGGAGGGGTCGCTCGCCGGCTCACGTCCGGCCTGGGCCAGGCCAGTCGTCCCCGCCTGTCGCCCGACGGCTCGCTGCTCGCGTTCACCTCCGACGACGAGGGCACCGCCGAGGTGTGGGTGATGCCCTCGGAGGGCGGCGCCCCCCGTCGCCTGACGTGGCTGGGGGACCAGGCGCTGGTCCTCGGATGGACCCCCGACGGTCGCATCGTCTTCACGACGATGGCGAGAAGCCCGTTCTTCCGGGACTACCGGCTGTTCGCCCTGTCCCCCGACGGCGGGGAGCCGGAGCGCCTGCCGTGGGGGCTCGGCACCGGGATCGCGTTCGGGGACTCCGGCGCCGTGGCGATCTGCTGGCACGCCGAGGACATCGCCTGGTGGAAGCGGTACCGCGGCGGCCGCGTCGGCGTGCTCCACGTCGACCCGACCGGGGACGGCGACTTCCACAAGCCGCTGGACCTGGACACCCAGGCCTGCTGCCCGATGTGGCTCGGGGACCGGCTCGCGTTCATCTCCGACCACGAGGGCGTGGGTCAGCTGTACGCCTGCGGCGCCGACGGCGCGGACCTGGAGCGGCTGACGCCGGACGGGGAGCACTACGTCCGCTGGGCCGCCAACGACGGTGACCGGGTCGTCTACATCCGGGGCGGTGATCTGAGGCTCCTGGACCTCGGCAGGGGCGAGGACCGACGCATCGACGTCGAGCTGCGCAGCCCTGCGACGATGCTCCGGCGCCGGTACGTGGACGTCCCGCGCTTCGTCGAGTCGGTCGACCTCCACCCCGACGGACGCTCGCTCGCGATCGTGGTGCGGGGCAAGCCGGTCGTGCTCGGCTCCTGGGAGGGGCCGGCGGTTCAGCTGGGCGACGCCCGGGACGGCTCGGTGCGCTACCGCGAGGCGCGCTGGCTGGACGACGAGCAGATCCTGGTGCTCTCGGACGCCGACGGCGAGGAGACCTTCGAGGTCCGGCCCGCCGACGGCAGCGGCACGGTGCGCCGCCTGGAGGGGCTCGACGTCGGCCGCCCCCACGAGGTCGTGGTCGCTCCATCGGGCACGCGCTTCGCGTTCGCCAACCACCGGTACGAGGTCGGCGTGGTCGACCTGGTCGAGGGGGGCCTGCGGATCGTCGGACGGAGCGAGTTCGGGCGTTGTGCCGACCTGGCGTGGTCGCCCGACGGCGGCTGGCTCGCCTGGACCAGCCCCGAAGCGGCCGAGTCCCGGTCGCAGATCCGCCTGTGGGGCGCCGAGTCCGACCAGGTGACGGACCTGACGGACGGTCGCTACCTGGACCGATCGCCCTGCTGGGACCCGGAGGGCAAGACCCTCTACTTCCTGTCCGCCCGCGAGTTCGACCCGGTCTACGACCACGTCTACTTCGACCTCGGCTTCACCTGGTCGATGCGTCCCTACGCGGTCACCCTGCAGGCCGACGAGCCGTCTCCGTTCATGCCGCGTCCGCGGCCGCTGCGCCCCCCGGAGCCGGAGCCCCCGGCGGACGACGCGGAGATCGTCCCGGTGAGGGTGGAACTGGAGGGCCTGTCGGACCGGCTGGTCGCGCTGCCCGTGGACCAGGCCCGGTACCACCGCATCGCCGCCGCGAAGGGCAAGGTGCTCATGAGCATCGAGCCGGTGGAGGGGAGCCGCGCGCTCACCTGGCACTCGGACGCGCCGGCGCCGGCGAACAAGCCGCTCCGGGTCTGGGACTTCGAGACCCAGAGCCTGGAGACGCTGGAGCCCGGCGTGAGCGACTTCGCCGTCTCCCGCAACGGCCGCGCGATGCTGCTGCACTTCGGGCGCACGCTGCGGATCAAGCCCGTGCCGAGCAAGGCCCCCGCCAAGCCTCCCGCCGAGCCGCCCGACGCCTCGCCCGGGCGGAAGACCGGCTGGGTCGACCTCGGCCGCGTGAGCGTGAGCGTCGACCCCAGGGCCGAGTGGGGGCAGATGTTCGCCGAGACCTGGCGGCTGATGCGGGAGCACTTCTGGAACCCGGAGATGTCGGGTGTCGACTGGGACGCCGCGTGGGACCGCTACGCGCCGCTGCTCGATCGGGTGGCGAGCCGGTCGGAGTACTCCGACCTGGTCTGGTGCATGGTCGGGGAGACGGGCACCTCCCATTGTTACGAGATGATGGGCGAGTACCGACCGCACCCGTCGTGGAACGTCGGTCGGCTGGGGGCCGAGCTGAGCTGGAGCGGCGAGGAGCAGGGCTACCGGGTCGACCGCGTGGTGCGGGGTGAGCCGGGGGACCCCCAGCGCAGCTCGCCGCTGCTCGCGCCGGGCGTCGGAGTGGCCGAGGGCGACGTGCTGGTGGAGGTCGACGGTGTCCGCCTGTCGCCGACCGAGCCGCCGGGCCGAGCCCTGGTCGACAAGGCCGGGCGCCAGGTCTCGCTGGTCGTGCGCTCCGGCGATGACTCACGCCGACTCACGGTACGCCCCCTGAAGGAGGCGATGCCGCTGTACTACCGGGACTGGGTGCTGCGCAACCAGCGCCGGGTGCACGCCGAGACCGACGGTCGCGTCGGCTACGTGCACATCCCGGACATGGGCCCGATGGGCTTCGGCGAGTTCCACCGCGACTACCTCGCCGAGGCGGATCGGGAGGCGCTGATCGTCGACGTCCGGTTCAACCGCGGCGGCCACGTCAGCCAACTGCTCATCGAGAAGCTGGCGCGGCGCATCGTCGGCTGGGACAACAACCGCTGGGGCCAGCCCTGGAGCTACCCCGCCCACGCGCCGCGGGGCCCGATGGTCGCGCTCACCAACGGCTTCGCGGGGAGCGACGGCGACATCTTCAGCCACGTCTGGAAGCTCAACGACCTGGGGCCGCTGCTCGGCGAGCGCACCTGGGGTGGCGTGGTCGGCATCTGGCCGCGGTTCCGCCACGTCGACGGCTCGATCACGACCCAGCCGGAGTTCGCGTTCTGGTTCGAGGACGTCGGCTATGGGGTGGAGAACCACGGCACCGACCCGGACGAGGTGGTGCCGCTGGGCCCGGCCGACTACGCGGCGGGGCGGGATCCCCAGCTGGCGGCCGGCCTGGAGCGGGTGCTCGGCATGCTCGAGGCCGGCTCGTTCGGTGTGCCGGACTTCGGTCCCGCGCCGCCCAAGGGGGCGTGAGCGTGAGCGGCCAGCAGCTCAACCTGGTCATCTCGATCGTGGTGATCGTGGTGATCGCGGCGGTGCTCATCGGCGTCGTGGTGCGCAACAAGCGCGCGTTCTCGGCTGGCCACACCGAGCTGGTGCTCGCCTGGGACGCCGCCGCCTCCGAGTTGGGGTTGAGCTGGGTCGTGCCGAAGGACAACGTGCTGAGGGAGGAGCGGCCGCCCGCGTTGAACGGCCGGGTGGACGGGCGCACGGTCTACCTGGCCCTGCGCGACGACGCCGTCGACGAGGATCTGCTCCCGAAGTGGGTGGTCGACGTGCACGTCTCCTGCAAGGTCCAGGGCCAGCCGGACAAGGCGGTGCTCAAGCCGCTCCGCCGGGGGCGTCGAGCCACCGCCGACGTCGTCGGCAAGGAGCTGCGGGTCCAGCGCGCCGGCCTCATGTCGGATCCGTCCGAGCTCGTCGCGTACGTCCGAGAGGTGCTGGACGCAGCCGGTCGACTGGAGAGCTCATGAACCCCCGGATCCTGCTGCTCATCGTGCTGGCCGTCGCCCTCGTGGCGGGCATCGTCGGGCTCGTGCAATGGAGGCGCGCGGCCAAGGCGAAGTGGATCGAGACCTGGGCCGCCGAGGCGACCGCCCTGGGGCTGAGCTCACGGGAGGACCTGCAGATGTCGGGCACGTACCGCGGCCGCAAGGTGTCGGTTCGGGCCCAGAACGTCGGGGGGAACACGGAGGGGGACCCCGGCACCTGGCTGACCATCGTGGAGGTCTACCTGCAGCGCTCGGTCCAGGCCGACAGCGAGGCTGCGAAGCCGCTGCTCAAGAAGCTCAAGCGCAAGGCGGTCGGCAAGCCGGCGTGGGACGGCGCCGGGTTCACGGTCCGTCGCAAGGGCAAACACAGCAAGCCGGGTCAGGTGAAGGCCGTCCTGGACGAGCTGTCGGACGTGGCCGACGAGCTGGAGACGCTGCCCTAGATCTAGGAGTCGGTCGGTTCGGTCGGCTCGGTCGGCTCGGTGGCCTCGCGGGGGGGCATGCGACCCTCGCCGATGAGGATCTCCTCCTTCTGCAGCTCGCACAGCTCGGCGAACTGCTCGATGCCCTGCTGACGCAGCACGGTGGCGCCGGCGTCGAGGGTCTCCAGCGCCTTGTCGATCTCGCCCATGCCGACCTGGCACTGGGCGGCGACGATCGAGCCGTCCGCGAAGGCGGCGCCGTTGCCGACGGCTGCGCCTGCGCGGGCCGCGTCGACCGCGCGCTGCACGCCCTGCTCGAAGCGACCGCGGCCGAGGTCGATCCGGGCCAGGACCATCAGCGCCATCGGCAGGCTGTTGGGGTCGAGCCCCGCCTCGACCGCCTCGATGAGGGCCCGCTCGCTGCCTGCGATGTCGTCGGCGGCCATGAGCAGGTTGCCCAGGGTGAAGCAGGCGTCGGCGGTTCGCGGCGCGTCTCCGTGGCCGACGGCGGTCTGGCGGGCCAGCCGCAGCCAGGGGATGGCCCCGGCGCGGTTGCCCTGCAGCTGGGCCGCGGCGACCAGCCCCATGCAGGCCTGGTAGTGCTCGTGGGCGAGGGCCGGCCCGCGGGCCAGGCCGACCGCCTTGCGCAGGTGCCGGTCGGCGTCGGCGTAGGCGCCGGTGTCCAGCGCCAGCTCCCCCTCGAACAGCTCCAGCTGGAGGCGGGTGCGGCGGCTCTTGCCCTTGACCGCGGCGCGGCTGCCGTGGAGCAGCTCGGCCGCGTTGGCGCGCCGCAGGGTCCGAACGAGCAGCCGGCCTGCGATCAGCCGGGCCTGGAGCTCCAGGTCCGAGTTCTCGTCCAGGCGGGCGCCCGCCTCCTGCACGTCGTCGATCGCCCCGGCCAGGTCCGCCGCCGGCTTGCTCGG
The DNA here is from genome assembly GCA_964416435.1 of uncultured Rickettsiales bacterium. GTDB lineage: Bacteria > Myxococcota_A > UBA796 > UBA9615 > UBA9615 > CAYQEG01. Next base: position 84,367 of record CAYQEG010000001.1, on the reverse strand, counting down.
GTCGAGCGGAGGCCGGGACAGGGAGATCGACGCCATCGCGAGTCGGAGCTCGGCGCGTCGCAGGTATGCCCGCGCGGCGACTTCGGCCTCCTCGGAGAGGCACAGACCGTCGAGCGCCTCGCGGATGCGCTCCGGGTGGGGGCCGATCAGCGGAGTCTGCTCCGCCTGCAGGAGGGCTTCGGGGACCGTCACGGCCGGCGAGTCTGCCACAGTCAGCCTCCGAACCGGGCGGCGGCCGCCCGTCGGGTGTTCTGGAGCGCCGACTCGAACGCCGCGAGGTCGGCTTCACACTCCGCGAGCAGACCGTACTCCTCGGCCAGCACCCGCTCCAGCCCCGCCTCACGGTCGTCCGGACCGAGCCGGAGCAGCTCGTCCCGGAGCTCCCGGAGTCGGCCCTGTCGCTCGGAGAACCGGCGGGCGAGCTCCGCCAGGGACTGGTCGAGCACGCTCAGCACCTGGCCGTGGTGCTCCGTCGGGAAGCCCGCCGCGACGAGGTCCGACCGCAGGTCCTCCTTGGTCGAGGCGTTGAGCTTGACCGCCCGCTGGAGCAGGTCGGCGAGGCTCGCCGCCGTGAGGTCGAGCCCCTGGGCGTAGGCGGCGAGCAGCTCGTCGACCGGCTGGTCGGCGCCGGGGCGGAGCATGCCGCGCAGCTGCTCCAGCTCGGACTCCTCGAGCTGCAGGGTGACCCGGCCCTGGACCTGGAAGCTGGCGCGTTGGGCGATGTCCCGCTGGACCGCGGGCGCCAGCTCGAGGAGGTGGATGGCGCCGACCAGGTCGCCGTCGACGGCGAAGCGGACGGTCGCCGGTCCCCTGTCCGAGACCGGGCTCTGCACCACCCAGGTCAGGCCGGCGAAGAAGCGCCCCATGAGCGCCTGGGCGATCACGACCTCGAACAGCCTCCGGCCGACCTCGCTCAGGTCGATCTCGCTCACTTCCAGCTCCCCTTGCGGAGCCGGCGGGTGCTCGTGACGCGCCAGGCGGTGGACGGGTCGACGAGGCCGGCGCGGCTCGTCGGGCCGCCGCCCCGGAGCACGGTCTGGTCGGTCGTGGCGCCGCCGTCGACGGTCCGGATCAGCAAGGTGCCCGCGCCCGCTTCAGTGCCCAGCGGCGCCGCCCGCACGAGGACGCTGTCCCCATCGGACACCAGGTCGTCCGGCAGGAGCTCCCCGTCCACTCGGCCCGCCCACCGGACCGACGTCTCGGTGACCCGGCCGAAGCGGACGCCGCCGTCGATGGGGCCGACGGCCCACCGCCCGTCCGTCGTGAGCACCTCGTCACCGCTCAGCTGGGACCAGGTGGCCCCGCCGTCGCGGGTGCGCAGGAGCGTCTTCCCGCCGAGCAGCGCCACCCCCGGCTCGGGCGCGGCCAGGGGCTGGCCGATGGCCCGGCAGCAGCCGGGGGCGGCGATGGGGGTCCAGCTCGCCCCCTCGTCGCACGATCGAAGCAGGTGGTTGACGCCGAGCGCCCAGCCGCACCCTCCGGGCTCGACCGTCACCGCGGTCAGGCTGCTCGCGGGGATCGCTCCCCGCGACGTCCAGGTCACCCCGGCGTCGGCGCTCGTCAACAGCTCGTAGGTGCTGCCCTCACCCTCGGGCTTGAGCCGCGCGTGCACCGCCCAGGCGCGGTCGCCCGCCGCGCCGGCGGCCTGGATCCAGCCCACCTCGCCTTCGCTGGGGACGGTGAGGGCGCCGTCGAATCGGGCGATGTAGGTCCGGCGCTCGAGCAGGCCCGCCGAGGCGCTGGGGGCGCGGTGACCGACCACCAGCACGGCGTCGGCCCCCACCGGGACGGTGCCGGCTATCTTCAGATCCGAAGGCAGGTTGGCGGCGTTCGTCCAACTCACGCCGTGAGTCGTCGGCAGACAGCCGACGAGCAGCAGGAGCAGCGACGCGAGGATCAGCCGGCCCATGGCTTCATCAGGAGCTGACGCTCCGGGTCCACGGCGAACACCGCCCCATCGTGCGCGAGCGCCGCCCAGCCCTCCCCGGGGGGCACGCCCAGGCGGGTCGCGGTGATGCTCGCCCCGCCGTCGGCCGACTCCACGAGGACGAGGCGGGGCCCCTCCTCGGGGTCGACCCGCGTCGCCAGGAGCTGCACTCGAGGCGGGCTCACGCGGAGCTCCAGCGGGTCGAGGGTGGTGTCGATGCGGCCGAGCCAGAGGATCTGCTGTCCCCGGGGCCGGCCGATGAGGGTCTGGTCGCCCGCCCGCGCGGCGAGGTAGGCGCCATCGACCGCGCGGACGTGGATCGGTCCCAGAGGGCGCCGCCCCCAGCTTCGACCGCCGTCCCGGGTGACGAAGGTGTGTTCCTGCGCCGCCAGGATCACCCGGTCGCCGACGGAGAACAGCCGATCGGCGACGGGATCACGGTCCCCGGGGGCGTTGAGGACTCGCCAGACGTCGCCGCCATCCCGCGTCACGAGCAGAGCGCCGGCGCCCTGGATCCAGGCCTCTTGCGGCCCCCGACTGAGCACCCGGAGCGCGCTCGATCCCCCGATCGGTCCGCGGTCGATCCAGGTCAGGCCGTCATCGTCGCTGTAGAGCAGTCGACGACTCACGCTTGAGCTCACGCCTGTGAGTCGGACGGCGTGAGCCCCGCCGTCGTAGCGGTCCGCCCAGGCGATCCAACCGTCTGCTTCGTAGCGGGTCTGGAGCAGGGGCTCCGGGTCGAGGCTGACGTGGAGGACCACCGCCCGCCGCTCGTCCGCTGGTGCGGCGAAGCCCCCGAGCCAACCTGCGATCAACAGGCCGCCATCGAGCGGCAGGAGCCGCGTCGGCACGAGGTCGGTGGGCAGGTTGATCAGGACCTGCCAACCGGGTGGGATGGGGTTGCTCACCGGGCGTGTGGCCGGGCTGGAACGCTACCAGAAGACCAGGGTGTCGACCGCGGTGTCCCAGGCGCCCTCGACCTCGTCGACCGCGTCCTGAGCCATCAGCCGGACCGCGTTGGCGGCGTGGCCCGACGTGCCCTCGCCGTACTCGCTGTCGATGATCTCCACCCAGTCGCCGACGGTCTGTTCGGCGAGGTCGTAGCCCTCGTCGTACATGTACCCGCCGATCTCCTCGGCGGCCCGGGCGGTGCTCTCGATGTTGTCGAGGACCTGGCGGGAGGTGCCCTCACCCCAGATCTCGTCGATGCCATCACCGACGGCCTCGTAGCCCTCGATCATGACCTCCTGCATCTCCTCGGTGGTGCCGTCGCCGCCGATGTAGTCGATGGCGTCGGCGCCCCACAGCGGGATGAGCCGTACGCCGACCTCCGCCGCCTGCGCGATCCCCTCGCGCGTGAGCAGGTCCTGCACGTCGGGCGTGAGCCCCACCCGCGCGAGGTCGAAGGGGTTGAGGTTCTGCAGGCCGGCGTTCAGGTAGGCGTCGGCGTGAGTCTCGTACGCGAAGGCGGTGAACGCGGTGTCGTTCTTCTCGAGGGCGTCGAACGCGGCCGGGTCGGCGGCGCGACGGTTCTCGATCGCGGTCTGCAGGTTGATCCGGGTCTGCACCAGCCACGCCTGCCCGGCGGGGCTCAGCTGCGGGTACAGCTCGTTGGTGAACCGGGCGACGTACTTGCCGCCGTAGCCGAGGTAGTAGGTCGGCGGGGCGGGCCCGTCGGGGTAGCGGGCCGCGAAGTCGTCGTGCCGCTGCTGGTAGTAGGCGACCTCTCCGACCGCGGGCACCGCGTTGGGCAGGAACACCGCGGAGCCGTCGGTCGACTCGCCAGGCGTGCAGGCCGGGCCGTCTTCCATCTGCACGGGCGCCTTGGGCGTGACGCTGACCTTCATCTGCACGTCGAAGGAGGCCCGGCCGCCGAACGCGCCGGTCTCGACGTAGGAGAAGGAGCCGTCGCCCTTGAGCTGGACCTCGTCCTCGGACTTCTGCACGCCCTCGGACTTGCCGGCCCCCGCCATCGCGTCGAGGATCGGCTCGGCCGACTTGCCGGCGACGACCGCGTCGGCCACCGCGTCGGCGTGATTCTCGTACTTGTCCCCGGCCTTGCCGACGCCCCCGGCCAGGCTCACGCCCGCCCGCTGCTGCACGACGTGAGCCGCTTCGTGAGCGGCGGTGTGCAGGTCGGGAGAGCCCGCGAACGCGACGTCGTTGCCGGTCGCGAACGCCGAGGCGCCCATCGACTTCGCCGCCGCGGTCGCCTGCGGGCCGGTGTGAGCGCTCACGCCGCTCACGTCGTGGCTGCCGAAGGACTTCTGGATCTGGGACGCGAAGGGGAGCGAGCCCCCGGAGCCGGCGGTGCCGGCGGCGGCGGCGGCGTGCACGTCGGCTTCGCTGGAGTCTCCGCCCTTCTTCTGCACGCCCTCGCCGGGCTCCTCGGCGCCGCCGATGAACTTGGGCGACTTGAGCAGCTTGAAGGCCTTCTTGAGGTCACGCGCGAACGGCTTGCCGGTCTTCGCGGTGCGGTCGAACCAGCCCTTGAGCGGGTCCTTGGTGAGCAACTGGATGAGCTCGGCCTGCATCTTGGTGATGCGGGCGTCGGGCTTGATGTCGGCGTCCAGGTGGTCCTGCCAGTTGGCGCAGGCCGCCTTGACGAGCATCCACGTCTTGCGCTTGGGCGCTCGGGACGGGTCCTTGCTGGCGAGGCGCTGCAGCAGCTTGAAGTTCGACCGCTGGGCCGACTTGAGCTGCATCTTCTCGTCGCCGCCCTTGAGCTGGACGGCCTCTTCCTTGCGCTGGACCTTGCTCTCACCCTCGGCCTTGCGCTGCACGCTGGGCGCGCCGGCCTTCTTCTGCTGCACGCCGCTGGCGCGCCGGGCGGTGACGACTTCGGCCGCCTCGGACGTGTAGAGCGCCGCGGCCTCCTGGAGGGCTGCGACGACCGCGTCGCGGAACGCGGCGAAGTCGGCGTCCGCCTCGCCCGCTACGCCGTGGACCTGGCCGGAGATCTCGCCCAGCTGCTCCTCGATGAGCGCGTACGGCTGGCCCGAGAGGCCGGTGACCTGGGCCGCGAGGCCCGCGAGGGTGCCCCGACGGCCGTCCATGCGCCCCGTGAGGTCGGAGAAGCGGCTCTCGATCTCGCCGGCGATGCCCGCGAGGGTCGAGGGGTCCATGGAGTGCTGCTCGGCCTGCTGGACGAGGCCGTCGCGGGCCTGCTGGCCGATGTTCGCGGCGATGTCCTCGAGCCCGTCGATGCCCTCGGCGGCGTTGCTGATCGCCGACTCGAGCCCCGCCAGGATTGCGCCGTCGACCGGGTGGCCGCCCTGGGCCGCGATGTCGACCTCCGCGCCATGCTGCTGCATCCAGTCGCGGTTGGACGCGTCGACGGCGGCCGCTTCGGCCTGCAGCTTGGCGTCCTCGGCCTGGAGCTGGGCGTCCATCGCGTCGGCCTCGGCGACGGTCTTCTGACCGCGGGAGATCGCCTCCTGGGCGTCGCTGCTCGCCGAGGCAGCCTGGGAGTGAGCCTCGCCGGCCTTGCCGGAGACCTCCTGGGTGCCCGCGCGGGTCTCCTGGTTGGCGCCCTGGGCGGCGGCCATCTGCTCCTTGGCGTCGGCGAGCTGGGCGTCGATGTCGTCGACCCCCATGATCCCGGCGACCGCCTTCATGATCATGTCGGCGATGTACTCCTTCACGGAGTCGAGTGCCTCGCCGACCTTCTTGAAGACCTTCTCCTTGAACCAGGCCTTCAGCCGGCCCCACCAGGACGTCGCCTTCTTGGGCTTGGGCGTCTTGACGCCGGCGCCCTCGGACTTGGACTTCTCACCCTCGTTCTTGACCTGGTCGCCCTTGGCCCGTCCCTTGGCGGACTCCTTCTCGCCCTTGTTGATCTGGGACATGCCCTCCTTGGCGTCGCTGTCCATCGCGTCGACGCCCTGCTTGTGCTTGACGACCTGCCCGTCGAGGTCGGACGCGGCCTGGTCGTGCTGGTCCGCCTCTTCCTGCAGGGCCTGTCCGGTCTCCATCGCGGCCTGGCCTTCGGCCCGCACGCCGTCGACGTGCAGCCGGGCGGCGGCGATCTCCTGCCGACGCTGGCCGATCTGGTCGAGCTCGTTGGGCGTGTGCTTCGGCTTGGGGATGTTCGGCACCGCCGTCTGCTCGGGCACGGCGCCGACCGCCTGCTTGACCGAGTCGCCGACCTTGGGGGCCTGCGTCGAGCCGACGCCGGTCGCTGCGCTGGTGATCCAGGCCGGCATCGTGAGGTCGGCGATGTCGGGCCCGAGGGCGCGGCCGCCGGCCTGGAGGCCGGTCTTCAGCTCACGCTTGACGAGGTCGACGCCGATCTTGGTCACGGTCCGGCGCGCGACCTCGTTCTTGAGCATCCCGGTGAGCGCTGCGCGGGTGCTCCCCGCGGTGCTCAACAGGTTGCCGGCGAGGTTGGGCGCGCCGACGTTCTTGAGCCCCTGGAACGCGACGCCGCGGGCGACCCGCCCGTCGGCCGTCTTGAGCACGTCCTTGTAGGAGCCCATGCCCTTGGTGGCCTGGCTGCCGGCCTTCTTGGCGGGGCCGATGAACTTGAAGACCGCGTCCACGGCGAGGCCGATGCCGTCGCCGACGAAGTTGCTCACGTCGGACTGGTACTGCGCGTACAGCTCGGCGACGTTGGGCGCCCCGGACTTCACGCCCTGGACCAGCTGGATCGCCGACGCCACGGTGGTGATGGCCGACGCGACGGTCACGATGATCGCGCTGATCCACGAGATCGTGGAGCACAGGGAACTCACGGTCGCAAGGAAGGCGCCCACCGGCGCCAGCGGCGGGAACAGGCCGACCAGCGACAGGACGCGGGTGACGAGGCCGACCGCGGAGCAGATCGACCGGATGGTCTCGGCCACGGCCCGGACGTTGGACGCGATCTCGGCGACGGTCGCCCAGACGCCTTCGCCCCGGTCGTTGTTGTAGGTATCGACGATGCTGTCGATGCCCGGACCGATGTTGAGGAAGTTGGACGCCTTCCAGCCGCCGCGGTTGCGGTTGTAGCCGACCAGCGGCCCCATCGCGTCGGTGGTCACGCCCCACGCCGCGGACAACAGGCCGCCGCTCGCTTCGGCCGACGGGTTGGTGGTCGCGCCGCCGGTGTTGCCGATGGTCTCGGCCGGCGTCACGGGCGCCGGGGTGGAGATCTGGGGCGGCATCGAGACGCCGGGGTCGAGCAGGCTCGGCTCGACGCACATCAGCTCGTCGGCGCCGCCGCCGCTCGCGATGGCGGGGGGCGGGGAGCCGGCGTCCGCCTGCGGCGTCGGGTTGCTCGGCGCGCCCTGCGGCGGGGCGGCCGAGCGGGACTGGCTCACGGCCGGCGCGCCGGCGTTCAGCGCTGCGTTCTCTTCGCTGCCGGGCGTGCGCTCCTCGTCGTCGCCGTCCATCTGGACGACCTGGCGCTGCACGCCCGTGCTCGGGGCGCCGCCGCCGGAGACGGTGTTCAGCAAGGGCTCCGCCGAGCGACCGGCGACCACCGCGTCGGCGACCAGGTCCGCGTGCTTCTCGTACCGGTCGCCGGCCTGACCGACGTTGCCCTTGAGGTTGACGCCCGCGCGCTGCTGCACGACGTGAGCCGCCTCGTGAGCGGCGGTGTGCAGGTCGGGGGTGCCGGCGAAGGCGACGTCGTTGCCGGTGGCGAACGCCTTCGCGCCCATGTCCTTGGCGGCGGCGCTCGCGGTGGGGCCGGTGTGGGCCTTGACGCCACCGATGTCGTGGCTGCCGAAGGACTTCTGGATCTGCGCGCCGAAGGGCAGCGGCCCGCCGCTACCGGACGTACCGGCCTGGGCCGCCTTGACGACGTCGCCCTCCGCGGGGCCGCTCGCCTTGCGCTGGATCGCCGACTCCATGGCATCGGCGTGAGAGCTCTGGAGGCCCTGCTCCTCGTTGTCCCGGTTGGCGCGCTCGTCCGCCTCGCAGACCATCAACTCGGCGGCCTCGGACAGCGCCTCCTGGACGGCCAGGCGGAACCACTCGGCGTCGTTCTCGGCCTGCTGGGCGATGAGGTGGATGTCGCCGCCGACGCGGATGAGCTGCTCGTGCACCACCGCGTACCGGGCCCCGTCGAGCGACGCGATCTCCGCCTGCAACCCGGCGAGCTGGCCGCGCCGCTGGTCCATGCGGCCGACGAGGCCGCTGAAGTCGTTCTCGATCCCAGTGGCGATGCCGCCGAGCAGCGCCGCGTCCAGACCCGACGCCTGGGTGTCCGCCGACAGGGCGTTGCGGGCAGTGTTGCTGTGGGTCGTCGCCTCGGTCTCGAGGGTGTCGATGCCCGACAGCGCGTTGGCCGCGGCGTCACGGAGCCCGGAGATGATCCCCGGCTCGCAGACCGGCCCGCCGAGGTAGGCCTCGTCGACGTCGTCGCCGTACTCGGACTGCCACGCCTGGGTGCTCTGGAGGACCTCCTGCTCCTGAGCGGCGAGGTCGCTGTCCATCGACATCAGCTGGGCGTCGAGCTGGTCGGCCTGGCTGACGGCCGCCTCGCCGCCGGAGATCGCCTGCTGCGCGTCAGCCCCGGCGTCGGATGCCTGCTGGTGGGCGGTCTGTGCCTGCTGGCTGACGTGCTGCGTCCGCCCTTGCGTGTGCGCGGTGGTCTGCTGCGCAGCCTCCATCTCCCCGCGGACACCCGCGAGCTGGGCGTCGATGTCGTCCACGCCCATGAAGAAGCCGACGATCTTCAGGATGATGTCGGCGACGAACTCGCGGACGGCGTTCAGGGCCGCGCCGACCTTGCTGAAGACCTTCTCCTGGAACCAATTGGCCAGCCGGTCGAACCAGGAGCTCGACTTCTTCGGCTTCGGCATCGTGACGGCGCCGGCCTCGGCGTTGCGCGCCTCGGACTCGCTCTGCAGCCCCTGGGTCTCGTTGCCGAGCCCGCCGGCGCCCTCCTGGCCGCTGTTCGCTTCGTCGATGCCCGTCTGGGCGTCGTCGTGCATTCGGTCGAGGCCGGACTGGTGGCCGGCGACCTGCTCGTCGAGCCCGCTCGCCGCGGCTTCGTGCTGGTCGGCCGCCGACTGCAGCTCCTGGCCGCCCTCGATGGCGGTCTGGCCCTCGATCCGCTGGGCGTCGACGTGGGCGCGGGCGGCCGCCACCTCCTGGCGACGCTGCGCCAACTCGACGAGTTCGCTGGTGCTGTGCTCGGGGGCGGGCACCACCGGGTCGGGCGACTGGTCGGGGAGCGACTGGATCTGGCCCAGGACCTGCCGGCCCACCGGCGTCGTGCTCTGGCCGCCGAGGGTCGATGAGGCGGCCGCAGCGGCCCTCGCCTGGCGGAGCGCTTCGGCCTCGGCCGCCACGTCCTCGGTGATCGAGCCCTTCACGCTGCTGATCGCCACCCGCGAGGCGGCGCTCCGCGAGAGCGCTTCGACGCCGCCGATCGCCAGGTTGCTCTGCAGCGTGCCCTGCAGCATCGCTCGCGTCGTCCCCGCGGTGGACATGGTGATGCCCGTGCCCGCGCCGGCCTGACCCAGGGAGTTGAGCCCCTGGTAGGCGGCCCCGCGCGCGACGCGGCCGTCGCTCGCTCCGACGGCCTGGGACCAGCGCTGCATCCCGTCGCTGTACCCGCCAGCCCGCTGCATTCCCTTCGTGATCCCCTTGATCCCGAGGACCATCAGGATACCGATGCCGTCGGCCACGAACGACCCGACGTCCTGCTGGTACTGCGCGTACAGCTCGGCGACGTTGTCCGCCCCATCCTTGACCGCGGAGATCAGCTGGATCGCGGACAGCACGGAGGTGATGAGGGCGAAGGCCGTCGCGGCGATGCCGGCCCAGAACGCGATCTGGCTGCAGATTCCGGCGACCGACGCGAGCGCCGCGCCGACGGGCGCCAACGGCGGGAACAGGCCGATGAGGCTGAGGATCCCGCACGTCATGCCGATGGCGGAGCTGACCGACAGGACCGTCTCGGAGATCGCCCGCAGCGTGTCGACGACCTTGATCGTTGTCGCCAGGGCGCCCTCGCCGCGGTCCTTGTCGGCGGCGCCCATGATCTTGTCGATGCCGGCGCCGACGCCCCAGAGGTTGTCGAACGCGAAGCCGCCCCGGTCGCTGTTGTAGCCGACGAGCGGGCCGAAGCAGTTGGCCGTGAAGTTCCACGTCGAGCCGAGCAGCTGCGCCGCCGCGCCGGCTTCTTCGCTGTGGCCGGGGCCGGCGCCGTCCAGGGCGATGTCGCTGGGGCGGGGGCCCTGGTCGGGGCCGAACTCCGGCGGCATCGAGACGGGCGTCTCGGTGGCCGACGGGTCCAGGCACATCAACTCGCCGTCGCCGCCGGAGGGCACCGACTCGTCCGGGCCCGCGATCTCGGGGTTGGGGCCGACCTCCGGTGTCGGGGCGTCGTTGCCGCGGCCTTCGGCCTCGCCGGCGGAGGCGGTCTGCTCGATCTCGTTGGCGCCGCCGAGCTCCTCGGGCTTCGGCTCGCGCTCGATGTCGTCCTCGCCCTCCATCTGGACGGCCTTGCGCTGCACGCCCGTGCCCGGCGCGCCGCCGCCCGCCACCCGGTCGAGCAGCGGCTCGGCGGACTGGCCCGCGACGACGGCGTCGGCGACGAGGTCGGCGTGCTTCTCGTAGGCGTCGCCGGCCTGCCCGACGTCGCCCTTGAGGTTGACGCCGGCGCGCTGCTGCACCACGTGCGCCGCCTCGTGAGCGGCGGTGTGCAGGTCCGGCGTTCCCTTGAACGCGACGTCGGTGCCCGTCGCGTACGCGCGCGCGCCCATGTCCTTGGCAGCGGCGCTCGCGGCGGGGCCGGTGTGAGCCTTGACGTCGCTGACGTCGTGCTTGCCGAAGGACTCCTGGATCTGCGAGCCGAAGGGGAGGGGGCCGCCGGAGCCGGCGGTGCCTCGCTCAGCCGCGGCCTGCACGACCGCGTCGGACTTGCCGCCTTCTCCCTTGCGCTGGACGGGCACCGGGCGTGAGCCGTAGAGGCAGGACCAGACGGTGTCCCGGGTGCTGAAGATGTAGGCCTTGAACGCCTTGGTGTCGAGATCCTGGAAGAAGCCGGTGCCCAGGACGCCGTCGTCCATCGGGACCTTCTTCTGGGTCGCGGCGCCGATCTTGTCGCGGAACGACTCGAAGTACTCGACGACCGAGCCCGGCGGGGTCGGCACGCCGCCGGCGCTGCCGGCGTGCATCACGGCCGACATGAAGATCCACATGTCCTCGCCGCCCGGATCCGCCCCCGGGTAGTACTGCCCGTCCATGCCCATCTCGGCGGCGAGGTCGTTCAGCCTGATGAGCTGGACCTGCAGCTTGCCCATGAGCGCGGTGATCGCCTTGAGCATCGGGCCGATGTGGGCCGTGAACAGCGCCATCGTCGGCGTCATGACGAGGCCGGCGACGCTCATCGCGTTCTCGAGGGCGGCGAGGCCTTCGAAGCCGCTCCCCTTGGTCATCGTGGTCTCGCTGGACCAGTCGACGATGACGTTGGCGACCGAGACGCCCTTGCCGAGGATGCCGGGGAGCTCGCTGCGCAGGAACCAGCCGGGGCTTCCGCCGTCCCATCCGCCGATCTCCTGGTAGGCGGAGTTGAGCTCCACCGCGAGGCCGACGAGGCCGTCGATGGTCTGGCCGGCGAAGGCGATGTCCGGGTTGCTCGCGTTGCTCAGGAACGCGGCCCGCATGGCGTCGCGGGCGTTCTTCTCGGCTTCCTTCGCGTCGCGCGCGGCCTTGCGGAGGCCGGCCTTGGCCGCCTTGATGTCCGCCTTGAACGCGTCGTGGACCCACTCGAGGCGCTTCTCGAGCTGCTTGACCTTGCTGTCGATCTCCTTGGCCTGCGCGTCGGAGATGCCGAGGTCCCAGTCGCCCGACGCCTTGCCCCACTCCGAGGCGGTGTCCTGGAACTGGGACCACTCGTTGCGCCACTCCTCGTAGGACTTGGCGTAGCGGTGGGGCGGGTCCTCCTTGGAGGGGAACAGGTCGCTGTGCTTGAAGAACAGCTCGCTGCCCACATCACTGACGAAGTAGGCGGCGGCCTCGTACGTGCTGATGTTGTACGCGCCGTTCATGTCGAACGACTTGCCCATCTTGATGGGCTGGCTGCGCACCGGCAGGTTGTTCAGGTCGTTGAGCAGCGCCTCGGTGTTGTCCCAGGCGTCGAGCACCGGCTGGAAGGTGGTGGAGATCGTGAAGAACTCGCCGCCGTCGAAGTCGGTGCCGATCTTCGTCCAGGTCTTGATCTCGGCTTCGAGCGGCTTGATGTGCTTGCTGGGGCCGGTCTCGAGGATCTTCAGGATCGGCTGGAGGCGGCTGATCACGCGGCGGCTGAGCCGGACGATGTCCTTCTGCTTCGCCAGGACGAGGTCGCCCTGGAACGAGATCTTGAGCTTGTCGTAGTCCCAGGCGGCGCCGATCCAGCAGTTGGACAGGTCGATCGAGAAGTCGTGGACCGCGTTCTCGGCCGAGGCGAGTTCCTTGGAGAAGGCGGTCGCGTCCGCCATCTCGAGGCGGTCGTTGTTGCCGCCCCAGTAGATCATCCGCTGGTCCAGGGCGCTCAGCGCGTCGTTCAGCTTGTTGTACTTCGGGTCCTTGCTGTCGACGTACTGGACGATCTTGTCGACGAACGCCCACGCGTCGGCCGCGAGCGACGACGCGTCGTCGTAGCTCGTCAGGACCTCGGGCTTCATCTTCTTTTCCTGGAGGCTCCAGGGGGACAAGAAGCTCGACTGGATGCTGATGACGGGACCGGAGTCCTCGCCGTTCATCTGCACGGGGCCGCTCAGCGCCTTGGCCTGCACCCCGAGCGCGCTGCCGCCGGACCCGACGAAGGCGTCCAGCAGCCCCTCGGCGGACTGGCCGCTGACGACCGCGTCGGCCACCGCATCGGCGTGCCGCTCGTATGCGTCGCCGGGGGAGCCGACGCCGCCGGGCAGGTTCACGCCGTGAGCCTGCTGGATGACGTGAGCCGCCTCGTGAGCCGCGGTGTGCAGGTCGGGCGTGCGCGCGAAGACGACGTCGGAGCCAGTCGCGTAGGCGGCCGCCCCCATCGCGTCGCCCGCCTCGCGGGCCGCGGGGCCGGAGTGGGCGGTGATCCCGGAGATGTCGTGGGCGCCGAAGGCGTCCTGGATCCTGTCGGCGAACGGGAGGGACCCCGACGCGGCCGCCAGTCCACGGGCCGCGGCCGACGCCACGTCGCCGATCGCGGGCCCCGTGCTCTTGCGCTGAGCGCCCGACACGGCCCCCTTCGCGATGCCACCGACCCACTTGCTCAGGCCGGCCTTCGCGAACATCTCGAGGAGGGCCTGCGGGCTTCCGATCTTCTTGAAGGCGGCTGCGTGGGCCCCCTTCCAGTTGCCCGTCTCCATGAACTCCTTGATGAACGTCCCGAAGTAGGTCTCGAGGATCTTGGTAGCGGCCGCGTGGCTGCCGGCGTCCGCGCCAGGCTCGGGCTTCCACCGGCCCGTCACCTTGCCGACCATGATCTTCACGACCTGGCTCGAAGCGGCGATCATCCCGGCCTTGACCACCTCCTCCCAGCTGACGCCGTCGCCGAGGATTCCATCGTCCGCGGCCTTGCACGCTCCTGCCCAGATGGCCTCGAATGCGATGCTGGCGGCGTCCTTGGGCCATCCCTTGGCGACCAGGACGCCGACGATCGCGCTCTTGACGATGACCTTCGAGATCTTGCGGAAGCTCTCCGCCCACTCGATCGCCTGCTCGGCGAACGCGATTCGCGCCTTGCCGGGTTCGTAGAGCTCGCCTTCGCGGCCCAGGATGCTCATGAACTCGTCGCCGAACCGCTGCAGGTCGCCGGCCATGTCGGTGGCAGAGTTCTGAAGGACCTGGGCGAGGGCCTTCGGGCTCAGCTTGAGGTGGGCGAGGGCAGCGACGGTGTGCTTCCCGCTTGCACGCAACGGCAGGACCCGGCGCAGCTTGAACTGAAGCAGCGTGATCCGCTTGTAGAGCTTCTCCAGGAGATCCAGCTTCTCCTCGGTGACCGAGGCGCCCGCCTTCCTGTTCGCCCTCAGGTTCGACGAGTAGATCTGCCGGCAGTCTTCGATCTGCTTGTCGAGAGCCACCAGCTTCTGGTTCAGCTCATCCAAGACTGCCGTGGCCTCGTCGATCGCAGCCTGGGTCTCCGGGCTGCTCTCGGAAGAACTCCTGGAGATTCTCTCCGGGCCGGACCTCGCGGTGCGAGCCGGGCCCTCCGCCGGCAACCGCGCCGCCTTCCGCGCCGTCGGCGACGGGGTCGCCTTCGTCTCGACCGGCTGACCGTCCGAGCTGGACTCGCGCTTCGCCTTCGCGAACTCGCTCCGGCCGACGGCGACGACTTCGGCGGCGACCTGGTCGGCCTCGACCTCGATGGCGTCGTCCGGCTCGGAGACCGAGGCGGACTTGCGCGCCTCCTGCGGCGCCGGCGTGGGCTTGTCGGTGGCGTGGCCCGCCTGCACGACGTGGGCGAGCTCATGGGCGAGCAGGAAGTCACCTTCGCGCGTGCCCGGCTTGTACTGACCGGCCGCGAAGTTGACGTCGGCGCCCAGGGCGAAGGCGTGGGCCATCAGGGCCTTGGACAGCGCGTCCGCCTTGGGGCCGGTGTGGATGCGGACGTTGCCCAGGCTCAGGCCGAACCGCCACTCCATGTACTCGCGGGTGCCGGCGTCCAGCGGCTGGCCGCTGCCCATCGCGTCCTTGACCTGCTTGAGGTCGACGTCCGGAGCGCCGCCCGACGGGTCGTAGGCGACGTCGATGCCCGCCGCCTCGTCGCGGACCACGAAGCGCGGGTCTTCGTCCCGGGCGATGGTGTCGTCGGCGTCACGGTGGATCGCGTCGCCGTCGGGGGCCTGGGCGTCCGCCGGGGCCGCGGCCTCGGAGCCGCCGGCTCCGCTGCCGCCGGAGCCGGGGACCGCGCCGCCGGCCGCCTCGTTGGCGACCACGTCGCGCGCCAGCAGCGACGCGAGCAGCGCCTTGCCGGGCTCGATGGACTCGCGGGCCGCGAAGTCGGGCTCGCCGCCCAGGATCGAGCGGACCGCGCTGTTGCCCATGCCGCGGTGCACCGAGTGCATGCTCGCCGGGCTCATCGCCCAGGCGCGGCGGACCTGTTCCTCTTCGCGTGCGACCGTCTGGGCCTGACCTGTGGTGGTCGGCCGGGGGGCGTAGGGAGCGGCGGAGGAGAAGGCGACTTCAGCGCCAAGTAGCTCGGCGTACCGCGGCATGCGCCTGCGGCGGAGCTCTTCCTCCTGCTTTCTCGAGAGCTTCTTGTTCATTCGACCGGGGGCACGTGTCCAGTGTGCAAACCGTCAATTCGGAATACTAACCCCCTACGCGTGTGTACACATAGGAAAAGTCGGGATCTTCCAGGATTCGCCTCCGCCCGGAGCGCCTCGAAATCCCGCGGAACCTCGAGCGCCCGGCTCGGTCTACCGCACATGGCCCCCGCTCGTCTGCAAGCTCTCGCCCGCGGCGCGTCCCTCGCCGCCCTCCTCGTCACCTTCGTCGCCGTCGGCCCCGTCGCCTGCGCCAGCAAGCGGCCCCCCGCCTCGCCCGGACACCCCGCGGCGGCCCCGGCGCCGTCCCCGGCCGGCCCGTCAGCCCGCCCCGGCAAGCTCGACCTCTCGACCTTCTGGACCCCCTGGTTCGACGGCTACCAGTACATGTTCGTCGGCCCCGGGAGCCGCGGCTGGGAGCACTCCCCCGCGCTCGCCAACGAAGGCCGGGTGTTCGGCGCCGGCGTCTCCGGCTTCTGGTTCTACGGCGGCCTGGACGACTGCCTGCGAGCGGCCCTCCCCATCGACACCGTCTACGACGGTCGCCAGGAGTACGAGTCCCTCGCGATCATGGCCGGTCGACCCTTCCGGATCGGCCAGGTGGGCAGCGGCTGGCAGCGCGGCTTCGGCCGCTACGACCCCGCCGTCATCGACTGGGCCGTGCAGACGCTCGTGCCGTCCCCCCGCACCCCCTTCATGGGCGAGACCTTCCAGCAGTCCTACGACCGCACCTTCTTCCGCGTCGTCCGCCTGCACGCCCTCACCTACGCGCTGCTCCGCGTCCGCTACGACCTCGACGTCGAGGCCGCCGCCTACCTCGAGGCCATGGAGAACGACCCCGACTTCGACGGCATCTACTGGCTGGAGGCGCGCTACGGCGGCGCGCTGGACGGCGCCTGGCCGCTCCCCATGGACGGCACCAACCTGACCGGCGAGATGGTCATGGGCTTCTGGCTGCGCCGCCACGTCGACGGCACCGAGCAGGCGCTCGTCGACGGCCTCGGCGTCGTGCTCCACGCCTACGACGCCGACTTCCTGGACGAGCTGGGCGCCGGAGCCACCCTGTTCGACCCGCCCGCCCGCCGTTGACACCGCGCCCCGCCGGGGTGGACGCTGCGGTCATGCTCCGCGCCGCCGCCGCCCTGTCTGCCCTCCTCCTCGCCGCCGTCGCGGCCCCCGCCGCCCACGCCTGCGCCCCCGCGCCGCCGGAGGGCTTCCGGGTCTCCATCGAGGCCGAGCAGGCGCTCATCATCTGGGAGCCGGACAAGGGGGTGGAGCACTTCATCCGCGCCGGCCGCTTCGTGTCGGACGCGCCCGACTTCGGCTTCCTGGTGCCGACCCCGTCGGTGCCGACGCTGGCGGAGACCGACGAGCAGCTCTTCTGGCGGGTCGGCGCCCAGACCCGGCCCGACCGCATCGTGCGTAAGAAGTACGAGCCCGGCTGCATCGCCCTGTCGCTCTTCATGGCCGCCGGCGGCGGCGCGATGGACGGGGCGATGACCGGCGCGGCGCCGCCGGCGGTGGAGGTGCTGCACCAGCAGGAGGTCGGCGGCTACGACGCCAGCGTGCTCCGGGCCGACGATCCGGAGCTCCTGAAGGCCTGGCTGGAGGAGCACGGCTACGCGACCCGGCCGGCGCTGACCGAGTGGCTCGCGACCTACGTGGAGCAGGCCTGGATCATCACCGCCTTCAAGGTCGCGAAGTCCGAGGACGGCGGGCCCAAGGCGACGACGTCCGCGGTCCGCATGAGCTTCGAGACCGACCGGCCCTTCTACCCGTACCGGGAGCCGACGGACATGCGCGGACCCGACGCCCCGACGTCCCGGCAGCTGGTCGTCGACTTCCTCGGGCCGGCCCGCGTCGACGCCGCCATCGGCGACGGCTCCACCGCCTTCCCCGGCGAGGTGACCTTCGCCCGCGACCGCGGCGAGCGGCTGACGCCGGTGATGGAGGCGGCGGGCCTGTGGCCGACCGAGCAGGTCCGCTGGATGACCCGCTTCGAGGATCCGAGCGCGCCTCGGCCGGGGGTGGACGAGCTGTACTTCACCACCGCTTCGGACCAGGGCGAGATCGCCCCGCCGCCGTACACCGACTACGAGACCGTGACGATCTTCCTGGAGCCCATCGCCGGGCTGATCGGCGTCCCGCTCGTCGGCCTCGTGTGGTGGCGCCGCCGCTCGAAGGGCTGACCGGGCGCGCCCTCTCAGCTCTCCTGCTTCGGACGCCGCCGACCGCCCTCGGCCGGGCTGAGCGCGCCCTCCTCCGCCCCCGCCGCGACCGACAGCTGGCCCCCGTCCGGCGGCTCGGCCGACAGCGCGAGGCCCCCCGCCGCGAGGTCCCCGATGCGGGCCTGGATGACCGCGACCGCCGCCTCCGCCGCCTTGCGGTGCTGGCTCGGCACCTCCCCCAGCGCCTCCACCGACCCGGCCGTGCCGCGACGGCGGAGCGCCTCGATCGCGCAGTCCACGACCTCGGCGTCGTGGCTGCGGAGCAGGCCGGTGACCTCCGCCTCCGCCCCCTCGGCCCCGCGGACCAGCCGCCCCAGCGCCGCGGTGGTCGGCTCGACGACCGCGTCGGCGATGAACTCCGCCGCTTCGCTGCTCCCGCCGTACCGGGCGAGCAGTCGCCAGGCGGCGAGGTTCGACGGGCGCCCCTCCGTGGAGCGGGCCCGCTCCAACAGGCGGCCGGGGACCGCCTCGGGGCCGACCGACAGCGCCGCCGCGATGCTGAACGCCTCGGCCAGCCGGTGCCCGACGGAGACCGTGTCCAGCTCGTGGTTCCCCGGCCCCGTCACCAGGCGGAGGCGTCCCTTGCGGAGCGTCGCCGCGCCCTGGCCCTGGAAGGACAGCAGCAGCCTCCGGGTCCGTCCGTCGAGGGCCGCGCTCAGCCAGGCCGGGTCTCCGGCGAGCTTGACGACGGAGTCGAACGCCTCCGACCCGACCGTCGGGTCCCGCCCGCCGAAGAACCCCTCGGTCCCGATCGAGGCGCCCGCGGGCGTCGGTACGTCGATCTCGACGATCAGCTCCGGAGCCTGGTCCAGCGCGGCGATCGTGGCCTTCCACTCGAAGTCGCCGTGCCGCCCCTCCACCTTCCACGACATCGGCAGCGCCAGGCCAGCGATGCGATCGATCCCCGTCGATCCGCGGACCTGCCCACCCCACTGGGCCACCAGCTCCTCGACGTCGCTGGTCAGGTAGCGCTTGGGGAGCACCGTCGAGCCGGGCTCGCGGTCGAACGAGCGGGTCTTGAGCTTGATCCCCACCATCGTGAGCACCACCACGGCGGCGATGATCACGTCGATGTAGGCGACCACGGCTACTCGGGGGCCACCCAGGTGAGCGAGAAGCTCTCCCGCAGCTGCCAGCCGCCGCCGTCCTGGGGGATCCACTGGGTGCTGCCTTCGTAGGACTGGCCGTCCTTCTCGCCGATCAGCCACTGGACCCAGCTGCTGCCGTCGTGGAAGTAGGCCCGGTCCCCGTTCACCCCGATCGACAGCCCCAGGATGCTGCTGTCCGCGCCGCTGGGGATGCGGTCGCAGTCGTCGCTGTCGACCACGAGGTCGACCACCATCTCGGCGTCGCAGCCGGGGCAGCCGGCCTCCGGCTCGTCGGTGCGGCCGTCGAGATCGAACGCGAGCTGGCAGTCGTTGTAGCCGTCCGCCTCCCAGACGGGGTTGAAGTCCAGCTCGTCGACCAGCTCCCCGTCCGTGGCGAACGCGGAGGTCACGAAGTCGAGATCGACCGGGTCCGGGAGCACGCAGCCGGCCACCGAGGCGGCCGCGACGAGCACCGTCAGGACGCGGAGCATCACAGCGCCCCCCCGATGCCGATCACCACGCCGCCCGGTCCGGCGGTCATCCACGGCACCACCGTCGGCGCCGCCGCCGACGTGTTCCGAGACGCCTCCCGGCTCGCCGCGACCAGCGTGAGCACGAGCCCCGCCCCGGCGACGCCGGCGCCGCCGAGCCCGATCTGCAGCCCCAGCTTGTTCTGGTCGTACAGCGTCTGGTAGTCGTTGCTCGTGCCGAAGTAGAGCCCCTGGGACTGCAGCAGATCGGGCGCCGCGTTGTTGTACGAGACGCCGTGCAGGGCCCACCCCGCGGCCGACGCGCCGGCGCCTCCGATCGTCACCAGGACCGGGATCAACACCTGCTCGGAGATCGGCTTGGGCGGGGTCCGCTCGCGCCGCGGCGGAGGGTCCCGGGGTGGCGGGGTGGACGCTTCGCGCTCGCGCTCCTGGGCCGCGTCCAGCCGGGCGAGCGCCGCCTCGACCTCCGGGTCGTCGGGCAGGCCCGAGCGGAGCGACTTGAACGCCAGGAACATGCCCCGGGCGTCGTCGAGCTTGTCCAGCTGCTCGAACGCCAGCCCCTTGAGCTTGAACGCCTCCTGCTGGACCTCCCGCGACGGGTCGAGCCGCAGCGCGGAGTCACACGCCGAGATGGCGCGCTCGTAGTGCCCGGCCTGGAAGTCGTCGCGGCACAGCGCCACCTGGCGCGCAGCCTCCTCCTCGAGCCCCTGGGCCGACGCGGGCAGCGCTGGCGCCAGGGCCAGGGCCAGCACGACCTTGCAGATGATCCACTTCATGGCGCGAAAGCCTACCGATCCCGGCAGGCCGCCGCGCGGGGTGGCTACTCGCCCCAGGCCTTGCCGGTGAAGAAGAACGCGCCGAACGGAGAGTCCCACGTGCCTTCCCACTCGAGGAACCAGAGATCATCGGCGAAGCTGCCGGACAGCTTCGTCTCGATCGGAGGCGGGCCACCGCCGCCGTTGGGGCCGCCGGGCAGCTCGTGCACGATCGCTCCCGCCACCTGGCCGTCCTCTTCGACCTCGGCCTTGACGGTGACGCCGACGATCCGTTCTTCGCCTCCGCCGCCTCCGCCGGGTCCGCCTCCGTCGCCGCCGAGGGCGAGCTCGCAACTGCCCTCCGCGAACAGGCTCCCGGCGTCATCGACCTCGATGAACAGGAGGCCGCCGCAGAAGTCGAACGTCTCGTCGCCGAACTCGTCGGTCGACAGCGTGAGTCGGCCTTCGTATTCGCCCGCCCAGGGCGAACCGGCGCCGTCGTCGTCGTCGGTGGCGTCGTCGTCGTCGGTGGCGTCGTCGTCGTCGTCGGTGGCGTCGTCATCGTCGCCTGCGACCGAGTCGTCGTCGTCCGATGGTCCGCCCAGGTCGCCGGAGCCGAGGCAGCCAACGGCGAGCGAGAGGCCGAGGAGGAGCATCAGGGACAGGAGAATGCGGCTCATGCCGGGGACCGTATCAGAACCCCCCGAACGCGGACCGGGTCTATCGTGATCCCCATGCGCCGGCTCCTCCCCGCCCTGCTGCTCGCCGGTTGCCTGCCCTCGGGGGAGCTCGGCCCGGGCTTCGACGTGGAGTCCGACGGACCCGCCTGGATCGACGTGGAGCTGGAGGTCGACTGGGCCCCCTGTCCGCTGTTCAGCGGCGGCGGCGGCCCCCCCGCGGAGTGCGCGGAGGTCGAGGTCCCGCTGGACTGGACAGACGCCGACGGTCCTTGGATCGAGCTGTTCGTCAAGCGCCACGGCGACCCCGACGCGACCGTGCAGATGTGGATGCTCATGGGCGGCCCCGGCGGCGCGGGCGCCGGCTACGAGGGCTACGCCGAGCAGTTCGTCGCGGCCGTGCCTGACGACGTCGTCGTCTACCTTCCGGACCACCGCGGGGTCGGCCGCTCGACGCGCCTCGGCTGCCTGGGCGAGGCCGACGCCAGCCCCGGCGGTTACACCGTCCTCGACGCGGAGTGGCCGACCTGCCTGGGGGAGCTCGTCGACACCTGGGGCGACGGCCTGGGTCACTTCCGCACGACGGGCGCCGCGATGGACCTCGGTCGGCTGGTCCAGGCGACCCGCGCGCCGGGGCAGGACGTGCACATCCACGGCGGCTCGTACGGCACCTTCTGGGCCCAGCGCTACCTGCAGCTGTTCCCCGAGCAGCCGACCGGGGTCAGCCTGCTCGGTGTGGTCTCGCCGACCTTCTCGTTCAACGACTACGGCGTCGGCTACGAGGACGCCGGGGTCGCCTACCTCGACGGCTGCGCGGACGACCCGGCGTGCGGCTGGTACCTGGGGGACGACCCGGCGGGGCTCGCCCGGGACGTCCTCGAAGACCTGCCCGGCGCCTGCCCGGGCGCCGCCGCCGCGGGCCTCGACCGCGCCGAGCTCCGGGCGATGTTCGGCGGGATCTTGATCTGGTCCTGGTGGGAGCGGGCCGCCATCCCCGCCGTCGTGCACCGCCTCGACCGCTGCTCGGACGACGACGTGACGGCGCAGGAGCACCTCGCGGCCAACCCCTACAACCCCCTCGCGGCGCTGGGCTCGGACCGCCTGTTCAGCCGCGCCCTGGGCAACAACATCATCGTCGGCGAGCTGTGGGATCACCCCGGCCCGTCGATCGCCGAGCTCGAGCAGTTCGAGGCTGAGGCGCTGTTCGCCCCCGGCTCCGGGCTGCGCACCGCCCGCCGCATCGCCGACGGCTGGCCCGTCTACCCCGACGACGGCTTCGACGGCCGGTTCGCCCGGACCGACGTGCCGATCCTGATGATCGAAGGGGAGCTCGACCCCGCCTCGCCCCCCGGCCAGGCGGCCGCCGTGGGCGAGCACTTCGACGGCCCCGACCAGCACTACGTGCTCGTGCCGGGGGCGCCTCACAGCTTCGAGTCGCCGACCACCGAAGGCTGGTCCTGTTCGCTCAACGCGATGTTCAACTTCGCGCTCGATCCCACGGCGGGGGTGCTCGACTGCTGGGACATGATCCGGCCCGTCGACTACGCCGGCTACCCCGACCTCGCCGAGCGTCTCTTCGGCCGCGCCTCGCTCTGGGAGTAGCGACGACTTCGGACCCGCGCCATCGGTGTGACGCGCGCGAGGGGCTCGCGTAGAGTCCCCGCCATGCTGCGAACCCGGTTCCTGTTCCTGTCCGTCGCGCTGCTCTTCGTCGCGGCGGCCCTGTCCGGTTGCAAGACCGAGGGCTGCCTCAAGGGCGACGATGAGTGCACCGTCCCGTCCCCGTGCGAAGCGGTGACCTGGGAGTGCAGCGACGGCTTCGTCGAGATCCGCACCCTCGCCCCCGGCGACGACTTCCCCGGCGGCCTCAGCGCGCTGGGGTCCCCAGGCGACATCCTGCTCGCCAACGACCAGGTCCAGGTCGTCATCGAGGCGCTCGATCATCCGCACTACCTCGGCCCCACCGGCGGCGGCGTGCTCGACCTGCTCACGGCCGACGGCGACGACGACTCGCTCCGCCACATCGTGCAGGCGACCGGGGTGCTCCCCGAGGAGGCGGCCTACTACACCGACCTGCGCATCATCGAGGAGGACGGCCTGGTCGCCGTCCAGGTCTCCGGCCACCTCGACAGCCGCGAGAACATGCGCATCTACACCCGCTACGAGCTGCGTCCCTGCGACGCGGGCCTGCGCGTGCGCACCGAGCTGATCAACGAGGAGCCCGACCCCTCGTCGGTCCTGCTCGCCGACGGTCACTACAACGGCAACCGGCAGCTGCTGCCGTTCAGCCCCGGCGTGGGGCGCGGCTACGACCAGCCGTCCTTCGGCCTGTCGACGCTGGGCGACGCGGTGCTCCCGGCCCCGTTCGTCGCCTTCGGGGCTCACTCCGACCCGGCGTCGAGCTACGCGCAGGTCAGCTGCACCGCGGAGATGTTGAACGGCTTCCGGTCGACCGAGGTCGCGCTGGACGGCGACGGCACGAGCCTGCTGATGCCCCGCGACTGGAGGGTCTTCGAGCGGCTCTGGCTGGTGGGCGACGGGGCGTCGGTCGGCGCCGCCGCGGACCTCGCGTTCGAGGCCCGCCGCCAGCTGTGGGGCGAGGAGTGGGCGACCCTGACGGGGCAGCTCACGTCCACCGACCCGAACCCGGTCTGGGGCTCGGACCTGCGGGCCGCGGTGCTCGTCTCCGAGGGCACGGCCGCCATGGACCGGGCCGAGCGCACCCCCTGGAACCACACGCTGCCCGAGGCCGACGGCACGTTCAGCATGCGGGTGCCCGCGGGGCGGGACTACGTCATCGAGGTCGAGGCGTTCGGCGTCGCCGTGGCGACCCTCGACGTGTCTGTGGGCGCGGACGAGACGTCCGCCGGTGACATCTCGGTCCCCCCGATCGGTCGCATGACCCTCAACGGGAGCGTCGACGGCGTCGAGGACCACCTGCAGGCGATCATCCTGCCGGCCGACGACGCGACGGAAGAGGCGGTCACGGGCGGCCTCTTCGGCCAGATGCACGACTGCGGGCCGCTGCTCGGCCACCCCCACGGCGGCTCGCCGGGCTGCAACCGGGTGCTGATCGACGGGCCGACGTCGATCCAGATGCTCCCCGGCACGTACGACGTCTTCGCCATCGCCGGCCCCTTCTCCACCATCGCGGCGCAGCGCGGGGTGGTCGTGGAGGGGGGCGGCGAGCCCGCGGTCGTCGAGCTGCACATCGAGACCATCACGGACCTGCAGCCTGCCGGCACCCTGACCGGCGACTTCCACGTCCACGGCGGGGCCAGCTTCGACAGCAACATGCCCCACTACGACCGGATGCGGGCCATCCTCGCCAGCCGCCTGGAGGTCGTCGCGACCACCGAGCACGACTCGGCCTGGGACTTCGCCGACGCCCGGGCCGCGCTGGACGCCGACGAGCGGCTCGCGCTGATGGTCGGCACCGAGAACACGGGTCACATCCTGTTCAAGCTGCTGCCGGAGAGCGAGTTCCCCAAGGTGGTCGGCCACTGGAACGTCTGGCCCATCGAGTTCGACGACGAGGGGCCCTACAACGGCGCCTACTGGGACGAGAAGGCTGAGCCGGGCCTGCTCATGACCCGCGCGCTGGAGAGCGGCTGGGATCCCGACGAGGGGGTCGCGCAGCTCAACCACCCCATCGGGCGCTCCCAGTTCGCCCGGGACCTCGCGTGGGGTTCGACCATCGGCGTGAACCTGACCCAGCCGCTCCCGTCGGTCTTCGAGGACACCGAGGTGTCGCTCTTCTTCCGGACCCCGCCGGGGGCGCAGTTCTCGAACGCCGACTACGACACCCAGGAGGTGATGAACGGCACCAACAACGGCAACTTCCTGGTCTACCGCGCCTTCTGGCACTACCTGCTGGACCAGGGGATCCTGCGCAGCGGCACCGCCAACAGCGACAGCCACTCGCTCCTGGAGAACGTCGTCGGGCTGCCGCTCACGCTGGTCTGGACCGACTCGACCGTCGCCGACTTCGACGTGGCCGAGTTCAACGGCGCCCTCAAGGACGGCCAGGCGATCGGCACCACCGGCCCCGTCATCGAGCTGACCACCACCGACAGCGCCGGCGGGACCCGCGGTCCCTCCCTGGAGGCGTTCACGCCGGGCGCCGGCGCGACCCTCGACATCCGGGTCCAGGCCGCGCCCTGGGTGCCGGTCCCCGAGGTCCGCATCTACGTCAACGGCGTGCTCGAGCGGACCATCACCGACGAGCTCGCGGACCAGCCCGCCGACCCCTTCGCGGCGGGTCCCCTGGAGCGGCTGTCGATGTCGATCCCGCTGGACGACGTGCTCGCCGCGGGCGACGACGGCTGGATCTCGGTCGAGGCCGGCTGGCCGCTGGAGCCCAACGCCGACCTGGACTGCGACGGCATCCCCGACACCGGCGACAACAACCGCGACGGGACCATCGACTGGCGCGACGTCGAGGCCAACGCCGAGCTCGAGGAGGCGCCCGACGACGAGTGCCTGGAGGACACGGGGCCGCTGACCGACCCGGAGCCGCCGGCCGAACGGGACGGCTCGCTGTATCTCTTCCAGGCGGTCGCCCCCGAGGGCTACCCGCTCGCCTTCACCAACCCGCTGATCGTCGACCGCGACGGTGACGGCTTCGACGCCCCGGGGGTGCGCTGATGGCCCGCTTCGCCACTCTGCTCCTGGTCGCGGCGTCGCTGGCGCTGCCCGCCTCCGCCCAGGCCGACGGCCCGTGTGACGCCCACGCCTTCGGCAAGCCCACCGGCCCCGTGCAGGCCGGCACCAACGAGGGCGGCCTCGGCCTCGCCCACCGCGTCTGCGGGCGCAGCGAGGTGGCGCTCGACGTCGGCGCGTTGCTGCTCGTCGACCTGCCCTTCTTCGCCCGCCTCGGCGCCCAGGTGCGCATCGACGGCAGCTGGGCGTGGGGACCGCGCGGCGAGCTCTTCGGCTCGTGGGAGGCGCTCCGCTACGACTCGCTGATCGCGCCGCTGGCGAGCAGCACGATCGGCGTCGGCCACCTCAACGTCGGCGCCGCCTACCGGTTCCTGGACAGCAGTCACGCGTCCCTGGGCGCCAACGCGAAGCTGGTCCTGCCGACGGCGGCGCCGCTGTACCAGGGCGTCTGGCCGGTCGGCATCGACGCGGGCCTGGCGGCCCAGCTGCAAGCCCACCCCAAGCTGCAGTTCCACCTGCAGCTGGGTGTGCTCCACAGCTTCGGGCTCGGCAAGGGGCCGGCCCAGCCCCGGATCGGCGCCGCCTTCACGGGCGGCGTCGAGTGGATGCCTGCGCCGCAGTTCGGGCTCACCGTCGACGTGCAGACCGGGTTCGGATACACGGGGCCCGTCGATCTCGTCGCGGCCGCGCTCGCGCTGCGCTTCAGCGACGGGAAGCGCTTCGGCTTCGAGATCGGGGCCGCGGTGCCGTTCGCGGGCCGTGAGCGCACGAACGTGCGGCTCGACTTCCGGGCGTCGGTCCGGTTCGGCCCGATCACCCCCGCCGTGCCGCCTCCGGAGGAAGCCTCGCCGTGAGCATGCGGCAGCGGATCCCGCCCCGGTTCCGCGACGACAAGGGCGACCCGCTCCCCGGCTGGCGCGAGCTGAAGACGATCCTCGCCGCGACGGTGTTCAGCATGGGCTCGCTGCTGCTCGTCGTGGCGACGGTGACGGTCGGACCGGGAGACGCGCAGGGGCACCACGACCCCAGC
The DNA here is from genome assembly GCA_964416435.1 of uncultured Rickettsiales bacterium. Taxonomy (GTDB): domain Bacteria; phylum Myxococcota_A; class UBA796; order UBA9615; family UBA9615; genus CAYQEG01. The sequence continues at coordinate 58,328 of CAYQEG010000001.1, read as the reverse complement.
CCCCTCGGCTTCACCCTCGGCCTGGCGCTGTACCTCGTGCCGTTCGGGGTGGCGTGGGGGTGGGGCATGCTCGACCCGGAGTTCAAGGGCTTCCGGAGGCCGGTCAACACCGCGCTGCTGATCATCGGGGTCGTCGCCATCGTCGTCGACCTCGGGTTCCTGGGGGCGACCTGCTTCACGTTCCCCAACCGGGCGTCGGTGCTCGACTGCTGCTGGCTGCCGGCGCTGGACTGGGTGGCCCCCCACGAGTTCGGCATCCCGCTGGAGGACCTGATCTTCTACGTCGCCGCCGTCGGGCTCACGCTGGTGATCTACGCCTGGGGCAACCTGACCTGGCAGAAGACCAACAGCGAGGACTACGTGCCCAAGCTGGACGCGGACAACATGGCCCGGCTCGTGCGGCGCGGTCGGGTCGAGCGCTGCTGGCACCACGACCACATCAGCGAGGCGCCGTTCCCCGGGTTCGCCCGCGGCATCCTCGTCCTGATCAAGCGGAGCTGGAGGGAGAAGGTCTCGCGCATCGCGACGTGCGTGTTCTTCACCGCGATGGTGGCGGTCGCGATCGGCGGGATGCTGCTCGGCCCGCCGGGCTCGTTCCCGGCGTACGCGGTGTGGCTGCTGTGCGGCGCCGGGATCGCCTCGATGCTGATGCTGGGCGCCTGCATCGACCACATCAACTGGCGGTCCTTCGCCGCGACGGCGCTGTACATGACGCTGCTGTCGGTGCTCTTCGAGATCACCGTCGCGCTGCCCTACGGCTGGTGGGGGTTCGACGACAAGATCCTGCTCGGCGTGCGGCTGACCGCGTGGTGGGACCTCCCGGTCGAGCACCTGTTCCTGTACGTCATCAACACCTACGAGATCGTGCTCGTCTACGAGACCGTGGTGCTGTGGCGAGCCTGGCGTGAGCGCGAGCGGGGCAAGGCGTTCGAGGAAGATCTGCGACGCCGGACCGCGCACCTCGCCCCCCCCGAGTCGGCTTCGTGAGCGAACCGCGGCTTCGGGCCGACGTCGAGCTGGCTTCCTACACCACGCTGCATTGCGGTGGCCCGGCCGCCCACCTCGCGGAGTGTGACGACGTCGACGCGCTGCGAGGCGCGCTGGCGTGGGCCCGGGAGCGGGACCTGCCGACCTTCGTGCTGGGCGGCGGGAGCAACGTCGTCGTGTCCGACTCCGGCGTGTCCGGGCTGGTCGTGCGCTACCTGGACCGCAGCTACGAAGCGCGGCCCGACGGCGACGCCGTCGTGGTGCGGGCCGGGGGCGGGCTCGGCTGGGACGCCCTGGTCGCCCGCACGGTGGAGGCGGGGCTCGCCGGGTTGGAGTGCCTCAGCGGCATCCCGGGGCTCGTGGGGGCCGCGCCGATGCAGAACGTCGGCGCCTACGGACAGGAGGTCGCCGAGGTGATCTCCGCCGTGGAGGTGGTCGAGCGAGCCACCGGAGGAGTGCAGATCCTCGACCCGGCGGAGTGCGGCTTCGCCTACCGCCACAGCCGCTTCAAGGCCGATTGGCGCGACCGGTTCGTGGTCACCGCGGTCGGCTTCCGGCTGCGCCCCGGGCCGCCCGCCCCGCTGCGGTACGGCGAGCTGTCCCGGCGGGCCCTCGACGCGTTCGGCGACCGCCCCCCGAGCCTGGCCGAGGTCCGGGACCTCGTGCTGTCGATCCGGCGCAGCAAGGGCATGGTCCTGGACCCGACGGATGCCGACACGCGCTCCGCCGGCAGCTTCTTCACCAACCCGATCGTCGACGACGGCGAGCTGCCCCGACTGCGGGAGGTCGCCGCAGGCCTGGGCATCGACCCGGCGTCGATGCCCGGCTACCCCGCGGGGGAGGGGCGCACCAAGCTGAGCGCTGCGTGGCTGATCCAGCGGTCCGGCTTCGACAAGGGCGAGCAGCACGGCGGCGCCGGCCTGAGCAGCAAGCACGTGCTCGCGATCGTGCATCGCGGGGGGGGCGCGGCGGCGGTCGTCGCGCTGGCGGAGCGGGTGCAAGAGGGCGTGCGGCGGGTCTGGGGCGTCGAGCTGTCGCCCGAGCCGGTGTACGTCGGCTTCTGATGGCCCGGCCCGAGCGCTTCGCGCGCGACGGCGTCGGCCTGGCGTTCGTGGCCCGGGGGAGCGGCTCCCCGGTGGTTCTGCTCCACGGATTCCTGCAGAGCGGGGAGCGGGAGTGGCTGCGCACCGGCCTCGTCGACGCGGTGGCCGGACGCGCCGCGCTGCTGGACGCTCGCGGTCACGGCGCCTCGGACCGCCCGACCGAGCCCGGCGCCTACGCCGACCGGGCGCTGGCGCGGGACGTGATCGCGCTGGCGGACCACCTCGGCTGGAAGGCCTACGACCTCGTCGGCTACTCGATGGGCGCGGCCACCGCGGTGGAGGCGGCGGCGCTCGACGGCCGGGTGCGTCGCCTGTTCCTGGGCGGGATCGGCGATGACCGCACCCCCACCGCCCGCTATCGCCAGGAGGCGCGGTGGCTGCGCGGCGACGCTCCGGCGGAGTCCTGGTTCGCCGCCGCGGCGCGGGAGTCGGGGGCGGACCGGTCGGCCGCCGCGGCGTGGCTGGAGGGGGCGGTCCTGCCTCCTTGCGGAAACCAGGTTTCCAGACCGCTCCTCCTCGCCCCCGCGGCCCGATCTCGGCGTCGCTCCTCGGTCACAAGGGAGCGACCTTGCTCCCTCGTCGCTCCTGGACCTCGAACCGCGGGGCCTTCGGATCCGCGGTCAACAAACCCGGTTCCCGCAATCAGCTCGCGGAGCTCGACCGGTCCTCGATCGCGGCCGCTGTTCGGGTGGTCAACGGGGCGGAGGATCACGACCCGAAGGCGTTCGCGGCGCGGTTCGCGCGGGCCTCCTGGGCGGTCGTGCCGGGGGACCACGGCGAGGCCCTGCACACCCCGGAGTCTCGGGCCGAGCTGTCCGCCTGGAGCCGCGGCGGCGGCGGCTGAGCGCCTCAGCGGCCGATGGGGATGCGTCGCCCGGCCTCGGGGATGTCGATCCCCGTCGCGAGGGCGAGGTTGCGCCGGAACAGCCGGGTCATCTCCACCTCCACGCCGGTCCGGTCGCCGAACAGCGCCCACGAGTCCGCTTCGTCGCCCGGCATGGAGTCGCCGCCACCCTCCATCGCGTCCATCCAGGCGATGCGCGAGGCGGTCGGCGGGTGGGTGTCCCAGGCGTCCGGCTCCCGCTTCAGCGCGTCCTGCTCGGCCTTCTCCAGCGTCCACTTCGTCGGGGGGCGCTCCGGCTTGCGTCGGTACAGGTTCCTCAGCGAACCGCGGGCGTCGACCACCTCGTCCACCAGGGCGTCGGTCATCCGGTGGAAGCGGACCGCCGTGCGCACGCTGTGCCGCAGCGACCGAGCCCTCGCGTCGCTGCCGTAGGCGCTGGCCGACGCCCGGTCGGCGAGCACCTCCTGCAGCCGGGACGCGCCCCGGCTGATCCGCACGAAGCCGGCGTGGAAGCCGACGATGAACCACCACGCCGGGTTGTACCAGCGGGCCAGCCCCGCCTCGTGCAGGGAGATCGCGGCCTCCTCCATCGACCGACGGACCGCGAGCGCGAGCACGCCCGCGGAGGTGTCGCCCCCGCGGAAGTGGCCGTACTCGTGGGCGAGGATCGACTTCAGCTCGATGACCCGCAGGCCATCGAGCAGCGCCACCCCGACGACCAGGCAGCGCTCCCGCGCCCCCCCGAGCTGGCGCAGGGTGGAGCCCCGCTCGAACACCGCGAAGGTCGTGTCGGGCACGAGGAACACCCGGTCGACCGGCGCGGTGCCCACCTTCGCGGCGACCTCGTGCAGCAGCGCGAGCAGGCTGGGGTAGCCGTCGACGCGCAGGGCGAAGCCGGGGTCGCCGCTGCTGTCGACGCGAGCTGTCAGCGTCCGCACCAGCGCGCCCGCGACATAGGTCAGCGCCGTGATGATCAGCCCGAGCATCCACAGGCGGATCACCGAGAAGCCGAGGATCCACCGGATGAGGCTCGCGCCCAGCCAGAAGAACCCGACGGTGACGGCGAGCACCGTCAGGTACCAGTGCACGCAGAGCGCCCACAGCACGGCCCGGTACAGCCGCCGGGTGAGGCCGCCGATCAGGCCCGCGTCGTCGCCCCGATCGGGCTCGGAGAGGATGCGGGTGGCCGCCGCCGAGGACGCCCGCGACAGCCCCTCGCCCCACAGCAACAGCACCAGCAGGATCCCGAACCACGCGGCCACGAGCTCGACGCTCGTCTCGACCCAGGACGCGAGGGGGGACTGCGTCGCCTCGATCAGCGGCAGGTCTGCGTCGTAGATCTCCTGCGGCAGGCCCGCGTCCAGAGCCTCGGACAGCCGGCTGCGGGCGAGCCGGGTGCGGCCGGACCAGGCCGCCGACCACGCCGCGAAGTAGAGGGTCGAGGGCGCGTCGGGCAGCAACACGTCCAGCCGGGTGGTGCATTGCTCCAGCCGCCTCGCGTCCCCCGCCTGCAGCGCGACGTCACACAGGTCGAGCTGAGTCCCCACGTCATCGGGCGCCCTCATCGAGGCACGCATCGCGACGTCCGCCGCCTCGGCGAGGTCGCGGGCGCCGGGGGGATCCAGGGGGTCGGGGGTGGCCAGCGCCAGCGCCAGGCTGCGCTGGTTGCGGACCGTGTCCTCCTCTCGGAGCGCCAGGCGGCACAGGTCGACGGCCTTGCGCCGGCTGCCGCGTTGGATCTCGACCTCGCAGCGCAGCCGGTTGGCCTGGTGGAACCGCGGCGCTCGCTTCCGCACCGCCTTGAGCCGGTCGGACGCCGCCGTCAGGTCCTCCCGGTCGAGCGCCTCGTAGGCGTGAAGGAGCAGCGGGACCGCCTCCGCGTCGTGCCGGGCGAGCTTGCCGACGAGGGCGTCGCGCTCCTCGAACCAGTCGCACCAGGGGGGCACGTCCGGAGCGGCCGCGGCGGGGGTGGCGAGCACCAGCGCGGTGACGACGGCGGCGGTCGTGAGGGCCCCCCGAAGCACGGTGCCAGTCTACCGCGGGCGCCTGCTCAGACGTTGCCCCCGCACAGCACGATGGCGACCCGCTGGCCGGCGAACTCCTGGCGAAGCTGCTGCCAGCCCGCGACCGCGACTCCGGCGGAGCCCTCGATGACGAGGCTGTGATGGTCCTCGACATGCCTCATCGCGGCGGCGATCTCGCCCTCGCTCACGAGGAGCGATCGATCGACCAGTCGCTGGGCCAGGGGAAAGGTGATCGCCCCGTCCTCCAGCCCGCCGGCGGTCCCGTCGGACAAGGTCGGCAGCGACTCCATGTGCACGATGTGACCGGCCTCCAGGGAGCGGTGGAGGACCGGCGAGTTGGCCGGCGAGCAGGCGACGGCCAGGAGGTCCGGGCGACGTAGCTTCAGCCACGCGGCGGTGCCGGAGATCAGGCCCCCGCCGCCGACCGCGACGAACACCGCGTCCAGGCCCGTGACCTGCTCGGACAGCTCGAAGCCGACCGTGCCCTGGCCGGCCACCACGTCGGGGTCGTTGTAGGCCGACACGTAGACGGCGCCGGTCGACGCGGCCTCCTCCTGGGCGAGCGCCTCGGCGTCCACGAAGTCGGCGCCGAACACGACCACCTCGGCGCCGAGGTCGCGGATGGACGCGATCTTGTTGCGGGAGGCGCCCTCGGGCACGAACACCCGAGCTCGGATGCCGAGCCGCTGGCCCGCCGACGCGACCGCCTTGCCGTGGTTGCCCGAGCTGGCGGTCACGACCCCGCGGGATCGAGCCTCCTCGCTCAGCGTCAGCATCTTGTTGGTGGCGCCTCGCAGCTTGAACGAGCCGGTGCGCTGCAGGCACTCCAGCTTGAGCCAGGCCTCGCCCCCCTCGGGGTCCAGCTCCGGGGCTCGGCGGACGGGGGTCCGCACCACGTGAGGCGCCAGGCGCGCCGCCGCTTCGGCGACCGCCGGGATCAGATCCACGGTTGGGGGAGGGCGCCTAGATGCCATCGGCACAAGTCCCGCACCGGTTTCCGCCGGCCCTCGACGCCGCCGACGCCGCCTCCCCTCGTCGACGTACGCGAGGTACGCCTCCTCGTCTCGACGACGACGGACGACGCCGATTGCTCGCCGGACTCCCGGTCGGGACTTACGCCGAGGACATCTAGGAGCTTGGAGCGCATTGGAGCCGAAGCCCCGTGAGACCGGGGTGTTCGAGGCCCAGGCGCGACGAGGAGGAGCATCGGGAATGCACGACGAGGAGCAACGCCGGGATCGGGCGCATCCGGTCCGCGGGGCGACAGGCGGCTATGCGCTCCACGCTCCTAGTGGTTCTGCACAGGGAATTCGGTGAGTTGATCGTGATGGCCTGCGCGTTGATGACAAGGCGGGAGGAGCGGAGCGGGGTGTTTCCCCCGCGACCGACGACCAACGCAGGCAGCGGCGGGCAGGGCGCACGAGGACTCACCAGAATCCCTGTGCTGGACCACTAGAGGCGCCAGAACTTGCGGTAGGAGCCCTTCCAGACGCGGTCGAAGCCGTCCCAGAAGTCCTCCGGCGCGGAGGCCGACTTGCGCCAGGCCTTGCTCGTGGCCTTGCCCCAGTTCTTCAGCGCGTCTTCGACGGCGCCGTTCTTCTTGCGGGAGGCGGACCGATCCTGGCGACGGTTCCAGTCGGCGACCCCGGCGGCCACGGCGTCGGCGATCGTCGCGGCGGCCGAACCGGCTCCGCGCTCCACCGCCTGGTGGCGGCGCCACTTCTTGCTGGTCTTGAACTCGGGCTCGCCCTCGTCGTCGTCGTCGAGGGTGTCGTCCGGGTCCACGGCCTGCTTCACGTCTTCGGCGCTCATCTCTGCTCCCTCTCTACGGCCAGAGCGTCCACGGGAACGGACGCTTCTTGGGCTTCTTGCGATACACCATAACAACAGGCACGAAGGTCTTCCCCTCCGCGTCGTCGCCCATCTGCGCGATGGTCTCGGCCACGATGGCCCCGACCTCGGCGGCCAGGGGCCCCCGCGCGCTCTTCAGCTTCTTGATCTTCTTCCGGCTCTTCTTGCCCAGGTCGACGACCACGGGCGGCTGCACGTCAGGCATCACGTCCCTCCAACTGCTTTGGCAGGCTACACACTAGTCTCCAAGCCCGTCCACGTCGTTCAGTCGCCGACGCATCCGGACCAGCCACCACAGGATCACGATCCCGATGACCAGCTCGTACACCGGGTTGGCGATGACCTCGTGGAGCGTGTCCATGTCGGCGTCGCCGCCGCCTTCGCCGGACAGGCGCTGGCCGAGGTCGTAGCTGAACCGGTGCAGCCAGCTGGCGTCCTCCCCCGGCGGGTCGGTGTGGCTCTTGATGTCGAACCACTCGGCCAGCCCCGTCAGGGCGATGGTGAAGATCGCGAGGCCGATGAGCCCCTTGATCGACGACGACAGGATGTAGAAGGCCTTCTTGGGCAGCGCCGACAGCCGGAACGTGCCGCCGTCCAGGAACGCGTCCATCCGGTGCATCGCCCGGTCGAACGACTCGAGCGTCGCCTGCATCCGGGCGATGCCGAGCAGCGGCTGGTCCGCGACGTCCTTGAGGCCGCGCTTGTCGAACTCCTTGCGCTGCCAGCGACGCTCTTCCTTGAGGAACTTCTTGTACGCCTTGCGCAGCTTCAGCTTCGGGTGCAGCCGGAACGCGACGGTGTCCATCAGGAAGGTCGCGCGGAACAGCCGCAGGGTGTCGATGGTCACCGGGACCGACCACCGCCGGGCCAGGCCGATGAAGTCCATCCAGATCTTCGACGTCGCCCGCTCCCACCACTCGGCGTGGTCGGCGCGGCTGGCGTGCAGGTACCGGGCGTACAGCGCCTCGAGCTCGAGGGCGAACTCGTCCAGGTCGATGGGGGGGTAGGGCTCCAGCAGCCGCATCGCGGCGCGGGCCATGCCGCGGAAGTCGTCGGCGAGGAGGTAGTACTGGACCTGCCGCAGGATCCGGCGGGAGCGCTCGTTGAAGTAGCCGCAGGCGCCGAAGTCGATCAGGACGATCTTGTTGCCCGGCTGGAGCATGATGTTGGCGGGGTGGGGATCGCCGTGGAACACCAGGAAGTCGAAGACCTGCCAGTTCCAGCCGGTGAGCAGCCGCATCGCGACCTTCTGGGGGTCGATGCCCATCGCCGCGAACTCGGCGAGCGCCTCCTCGTCGTTGTTGTCGACCGCGGTCAGCAGGTGCTGGCAGGGCACCCCGATCACCAGGTCGATGACCAGCACGTCTTCGTAGGAGAGGTCGAAGTGCACGTCGGGCGCGTCGAGGTACTTGACCCCCGTGTCGTCCCGGGAGCGGTCGAACAGCTCGGCGTACCGGGCCTCCTGCCGGAAATCGAGCTCGTCGGCCAGGATCTCCCGCAGCTGCTTGACCAGGTCGCGGCCGTGGCCCTCCCGCATGACCCCGAGGCCTTCGAGCCGGCGGGCGATCCAGCCCATGATCGCGAGGTCGGCGGAGAACCGTGGACCGACCCCGGGCCGGCGGATCTTGACCGCGACGTCCCGCCCGTCGTGCCGCTGCGCCCGGTACACGCAGGCGATGGACGCCGATCCGATCGGGTCCCAGTCGAAGTCGGCGAACGCGCGCTCGACCGGCCCGAGGCGAGCCTCCACGACCTCCCGAGCGACCTCCTGGTCCATGCCCGGCGCCTCGTCGAGCAGGCTGCCCAGCTCCACGCAGTACTCGTAGGGCAGCAGGTCCGCCCGCAGGCTCATCTGCTGGCCGAGCTTGACCATCGTCCCGCCGGCTCGCTGGAGCATCTCGCGAATGCGGCGGGCCCGGTCTCGCGCGCCGCGCCGGCCGACCACCAGGTCGACGCCGACCATCAGGAACAGCCGGAATATCTCGGCGATCCAGCGAAGGACGCGCAGCAGGGTGCGTCCCGGCCTGGCCCGGAAGCGGAACTTGGACATGCGGGCCGGCCGCGCGTTGCCCGACAGCAGGTCGAGGTCCTCGTCGTTGAGGGCCTGCTCCTGCAGGTACAGGTCCATCAGGTCCCACGGATCGGGATCGGACCGCACCGACGAGCCGATGCCCGGGGAGGCGTCCATCTCCACCTGTCGCCACCGCGTCACCGCGCGCGTGACCGCGTCCTGTCCGTTGTTCTTGCCGCCCAAGGTCCCCTCGCTTCGAACGGCGCAAGCTACCAGAGCCCCCGCCGGCTGTGGTAGGACCCCGGCACATGCGAGAGCGCTCATGACCCTGGCCCCCGTCTTCCGTAGCGAGCGGGCGGTCCGTCTGCTCCAGGATGGAGGCCTCCTCGACCTCCTGGGGCCGGCCCTGGAGCGACAGCGACTCGCCACCGATCGGGTCCTCGCCGACTTCGCTGACCTGGCGCCCGGCGGCCTGGCCGGGACCCGACCGCCCACGAGCCGACTCGAGTTCCTCCAGGAGTTCTTCTTCCTGACGCTGTTCGGCGCCGCCTTCGAGGCGGTCGGCGTGCCCACCCCGCGGCTGGATCTGTACGCCGAGGTCGACTTCTGCGTGATGGGGACCATCACCGCGGCGGACAACCTGTTCGACGACGAGGACAAGGCGGCCCTCCCGTTGGCCGACGTGCCGGGCGCCCGGTTCCGCTCCATCGTCCAGCTGATCGCCTTCGAGCGGCTCCTGCAGCGGGTCGGCGACCGCGCGATCTCGGCGGGCATCGGCGACCCGGCGGCGTTCGCCGCGGTGCGCCGGGACCTGCTCGGGGGGATGGTGGACATCGGCCGCCTCGAGGGCTCCGAGGAGGGCGGCGTCAGCCACGTGCCGGACCCTGACGCGATGCTCCGCGCGGTGCACGCGGTGCGCGGCGGCCAGCTGTTCGGGCTCGCCACCGTCGCCCCTCACGTCCTGGAGGAGGGCCCCCTGCTGCGCCGCATCGAGCTGGTGGAGGGGCCGCTGGTCGCCCTCGGGACCGCGTTCCAGGTCGTCGATGACCTGACCGACTTCGAGATCGACCTGCCTCGACGCAGCCACAACCTCCTCACCTCGTGGATCCACCACCGCGGGGACGATCGCGAGCGCCGGGTGCTCCGCCTCCTGCGGGCCGGCGACTCGATGCCGGCGGACGTCGTGGAGACCCACTTCGCGACCTCCGCGCGCGCCGTCCTCGACGTGGCTCGCGGCATGGGGCGCGAGGCCTTCGCGGGTCTGCGCGGGCTGGGCCTCGCGGTGCCGACGGAAGCGGCGGACGCGGTCGTCGGCATCCAGGGGGCCCCGCGCATGGAGGCGCTCTCCGGGGAGTTCGCCGCCCAGGGCGAGGCGTGAGCCGAGCGGTCGTCATCGGCGCCGGCATCGGCGGCATGTGCGCCGCCCGGGTGCTCAGCGAGCGGTACGGCGAGGTGGTGGTCATCGAGCGGGACACGCTCCCGACCGAGCCCGCCGATCGCGCCTGCCTGCCCCAGGGCGGCTTCGTCCACGTCATGCTCGGCCGCGGCCAGGCGCTGCTCGACGGCTGGTTCCCCGGCCTCGACGCCCGCATGGAGGCGCTCGGCGCCCCCCGCATCGACTGGGCGGCCCAGAGCCGGGTCTTCCACCTGGGCGACTGGATGCCCCGTTTCGACTCGAAGCTGTGGGTGCGCACGTCCACCCGGTCGTCCCTGGAGTTCGCGGTGCGCGCCGAGCTGACGGCGGTGCCGCGGGTCCGCGTCCAGGAGCAGACCCGGGCCGTGGGGCTGCTGCTCCGCGACGGCGGCGTGCAGGGGGTGACGATCCGGCCCGACGAGGGCGGCGACCCCACCGAGCTCTCCGCCGACCTCGTCGTCGACTCCGCGGGCCGGGCGAGCCGCGCCCTCCGCTGGCTGGACGAGGCGGGCTGCGGCCCGGTCCGGGTCTCCAACGTCAAGCCGCGGATCGGCTACTCGACCCGGCTGTACACCGCGCCGGCCGAGCTGCCCGAGTGGCGCACGCTGTACCTCATGCCGCAGCCGGGGCTGCCCCGCGGGGGCCTCATCTACCCGATCGAGGGGGGGCGCTGGGGCGTCAACCTCTTCGCCTACGACGGGGCCGAGCTCCCGGCCGACGAGGACTTCGGGGCCTTCGCCCGCAGCCTCGCCCAGCCCGACCTCGCCGACGCGCTGGACGGGGCGGAGCCGCTGGGGCCGGCGAAGCGCTACCAGGCCACGACGAACCGGCGTCCGCACCTCGAGGAGGTGGCCCGCTGGCCCGACGGGTTTGCCGTCATCGGTGACGCCGCGTGCGGCTTCAACCCGGTCTACGGGCAGGGCATGACCGCGGCGATGATGGGGGCCGAGGCGCTGGGCAAGAGCCTGGGGCCACGGTTCTCCGCCGCGAAGTTCCAGCGTCGGCTCGCCAAGGTGCTCGACGGTCCCTGGCAGATGTGCACGATCGAGGATCTCCGCTGGCCGACCACCACCGGCATGGACGTCGACTGGAAGATGCGCGCGGCGATGGCCTACACGGACAAGGTGCACACCGCGGCGCAGCGGGATTTGACCATCTACCGGGTCCTCGCGGACGTGATCCACCTCGTCCGCCCCGCGACGGACCTGCTGGCGCCCGGCATCGTGCTCCGGGTGTTGAAGGCTCAGCTCCCGGTGTCGTCGAGCGGGCGCTCCCGGGACGGCAGGGCGGCGTCGGCGGCCTGACCGGTCAGGGCCTTGCGGACCATGCGCCGCATGTTCTTGATGTTCGCCGGTGAGCGGAGCATCTCACCCCAGCTCGGCTCCTCCTCCTGCCAGCTCCTGTCGACCATGCCGATCGGGGTCTTGGCGAGGTCCTTGATGCGGTCGACGCGCGGGGGCGGGGCGCGGCGCGCGCTCAGCACCGGGGTCGGCGCGCTGTCGGTGGAGCTTCGGATGGTGCGCACGTCGCCGTGGGTGTCGAGCGTCTGGAGCCGCAGCAGGATGCCGAGCACCTTGGCCTGCATCTCCTGGGGCTCCAGGGTCTGGGCGATCCAGCCGTCCAGCCCCTTGCTGCGGCAGACCTGGTCGAGCCGGTCGCCCGAGACGGACTGTCCCGACGGTCGGCCGTAGGCGACCAGGGTGATGGAGCGGCCCCGCGCTCCCTTGCGGAAGCGGGCGAGCAGGTCGAGCCCGTGGGTGTCCCCGGTCTGCACGATCGAGGCGAGCGCCGCCTCGGGCTTGTGCAGCGACCAGGCCTGGGCCGCTTCGACGAGGCTGGCCGCCCTGTAGACGGTGAACCAGCGGCCGAGGGCGTCGGACAGGACGTCCCGGTAGTTCTTGCGCGGATCGATGACGAGGACTGCGACCATCTTGGGATCTCCCCCGGTCCTTCATCGGCCGGTGCGGGTGTGTCTTGAGTACGCAGGAGCAGCGAGCGCGGATCAGTCGCGCTGCACCGTCACGGCGCTGTCGCCCGGCACGCCATCGAAGACCTCGACGACGCCGTCGGGCCAGCGGACCTCGATCTGGGCCTCGACGTGGGCCCCGAGCCCGAAGAACAGCTGGGGCGGGCCGCCGCTGAACGTGCCGTCGCCGCCCGCCACGACCTCGCGAACGGTGGTCGACGAGGCCGTCGTGACCGTCACCCGGGCGCCGATCGCGTAGCGGTTCGGGCCGTCGTGGAGCAGCCGGACGGAGAGGCGGTGGGCGGCGGTGCAGCGCGCCGCGAGCAGCCCCGGCGGACCGTCCAGTCGTCCGAGCACGAGGTCGGGCACGCCGTCGCCGTTCAGGTCCGCCCGGGCGGCGCCGCGGGTGCTGCCCGTCGGGGGGGTGGGGAACACCGAGGGGGTGGGCACCCAGGCGTCCCCGTCCCGCACGAGGTAGCGGTCCGGCTGGGCGTGCCAGGCGTCCCAGTCCACCGGCTCGTGGGCCAGCTCGTCGGGCAGGGGGCCGTAGGTGACGAGCACGCCGGGCGCCCCGTCGCCGTCCAGATCGACGTCGAGCACCGACCAGGAGACGTCGTTGGGGTCCCCGGGCAGCCCCTCGGCCCACAGCAACGAGGTGTCGACGAACTCCCACGGCGTCGCGCTGCCCGCGTAGACCTGGGTCGGCCCTTTGCGGCTGACCCACAGGTCCCGGTGGCCGTCCCCGTCCAGATCGACGACCGCGGCGCCCATCGGCGAGCCGAGCACGCCGATCCCGCTGCCCGGGACGCGGTCGAGCCAGGCGTGGTGGCCGGGGCTGTCGGGCCCGAGGTTCTCCCAGAGCAGCGAGTTGAGCACCAGGCCGCCGGCGTCGTTGAGCTGCAGCAGGTCGGGGTCGCCGTCGTCGTCGAAGTCCCGCCACGCGACGTGGAGCGCGTGGCCGTCGACGGTGGTCAGCCCGAGGTCGTCGGCGACGTCGACGAACTGCCCGCCGTCATTCCGGTAAAGCGAGTCCGCCCCGGTCGGTGGATCGTGCAGCTCCTCTCCCGGGTCGCGGGGCACCCGCCCGACGAACAGGTCGAGGTCGCCGTCGCCGTCCCAGTCCGCCCACGCCGTGGTCATGTCCAGGCCGCAGCAGCCGGACAGGGCGGCGGCGGCGGTCACCTCGTCGAACACGCGGGCGCCGCCGTTGTGCAGCAGGTGCAGGCAGTCCAGCCCGTGCAGCAGCAGGTCCAGCCGGCCGTCGCCGTCGTAGTCGGCCGCCGAGCCGCCGTGGTGCAGGTGATCGGCGTAGGCGACGGCTCCGCTGCCGTCGAGGGTGAAGGTGCCGTCGCCCGCGCCCCAGTACAGGTGGTCGGCGCCGGCGTACTGGGGGAAGACCAGGTCGATGGCGCCGTCGCCGTCGAAGTCGGCCGCGACGACGCCTCCGCCGAACGAGCGGAGCAGCGAGTCCGACTCCTCCTGCAGGCCGGCGATCCCCACCGCCTGGTCCTGGACGAAGGTGACGCCGGAGCCCGGCAGCAGGTCGGTGAACCCCCCGGGCCCGTCGGCCGGCTCGACGCAGGGCGGGAGCGGGTCGGAGACCACCGCCGAGCCGACGTCTTCGGCCGAGTCGTCGTCGTCGTCGTCGAGCGCGCTGTCGTCGTCGTCGTCGTCGAGCGCGCTGTCGTCGTCGTCGAGGGCGATCGCCGAGTCGTCGTCGTCGCCGATGGGCGTCGTGTCGTCGTCGTCGTCGGGCGGCGGACCGCACGCCACGACGAACGCCAGCATCAGGGGCCAGGAACGGCGCATCGCGCCAAAGCGTAGCGTCGGGCGGTGGCTTACGGGTCCGCCGAGTCGTCGTCGTCGTCGTCGCCGGGGGCGTCGGGGCGGGGCGGGAAGTCGAACCGCACCGTCACGCTGTCGCTCACCTCGGTGCCGCACTGATCGGTCAGCCGGACCTGCAGGGTGTGGTCCTGCTCCTCCATGTCCAGCTCGACCTCGCCGAAGTCGAGGTCCTGCCAGTCGTCGGGGAGGTCCTCGAAGTGGCTGAACTGGGTCAGCTGCTCCAGCAGCAGGTACTCGCCGTCGTCGCCGCGCGCGAGCACGGTGGGGCGGCCGTTGTCCGGCGTGAGCAGGCCGTTGGGGCCCGACAGGAGGATCTCGATGTAGGGCAGGTCGCCGTTGCGGATGCCCTCCCAGATGTCCTCGCTGCCCGGCGCGATGCCGCCGGCGCGCAGGCTCACCCAGACGTGCATGCCGCCCTGGGAGCCGCGCTCCACCGCGAGCACGACGCCGTCTTCGATCGGCTCGAACTGCTGCTCGCCGACGCCGGCCTCGATCCACGCGTCAGCGGGATCGAGCGCGTCGCAGTCGGGCTCCTCTTCGCAGCCGGGGAGCGCCGCCATGGCGGCGAGGAGGGCGACGAGGACGAGGGCGGCGCGCATCACCAGGCACCTCCGAAGCCGAGGCCGGCGCCCCGGTTGAGGGTCAGGGGGTAGACGGCCAGGCGGGGGCCGCCGGCGCCGCCGTCGTGGATGGCGGTGCGCTCGGCCACCCGAGCGACCAGGGCCGTGGCGATGGCTGCGATGCCCATGCCGCCAGCGACGGCGGCGTGCGAGGCGACCGTCGGCAGGTAGAAGGCCCGCGGGTCCCAGCACTCGAAGCACGGTGTGTAGCGCGAGTCCGCGATCCCCCAGCTGATCGCCTGGAGGCCTGCCACCAGGCTCGCGTGCCACGCGCCCTGCAGCAGCCCGAACGCCGCGCCCCGCGTGCGGGCCGACGGGGACGAACCCCAGGCGAGAGAGAAGCCATGCACCGTGAACGGAGCGTACAGGCCGGCGGCGGACTCGGACATCCAGACTCCGACGAGGCCGGCGGCGACGCCGTCGGACTGCTCGCCGCGGGCGGCCAGCTCAGCGATGGTGAAGCCCAGCCCGACGCTCTGGGCGGCGAGGCCGGGGACCAGCGTCGCGACGCCACGGTTGACGGGGGCCTGGGTGCGCAGGGAGACCTGGGCGGACGCGGCCGCCGGGACCGTCATGGCCACGAGCAGCGCGAGCAGGGCGAGGGGGGAGCGGGGAGCGGTCATGGCGGGACTCCTTCCAGCCGGTTCGGCCGGTGCGAGTGCACGGGGCGGGATCGACGCCCCGGGTCGATCCGTGCCCGCCGCCTCGGCGCGGAGTCAGCAGTCGCCGGTGCGCCGCCGTCTCGCCAGCGCGACGCCCACCAGGGGGAGCAGCAGCGAGGAGGAGGCCGCGCCGGCGGCGACCGAGCAGCCCTTCTTGTCGATGGGGTCGGCCGGCTCGTCGGCGGGCGCCGGCTCGTCGGCGGGCGCCTCCGCTTCGGGCTCTGCGGCCGGCTCCTCCTCCGCTCCGTCTTCGGCCGGAGCGTCCGTCGGCGCGTCGCCTTCGGCGGGCGCGTCCCCCTCCGCCGGCGCGTCGCCCTCGGCCTCGTCCCCCGCGCTCTTCTCGTCCGCGGCCGGGACGTGGTCGACCTGCGGCTTGGGCGGCTCGCCCTTGCCGATACCGTCGGTCGAGCCGCCGAGGGCCGTGACGTCCTCGGCCGCGCCGGGGAACGCCCGCGTGCGGCTGCACAGGTTGTCGCGGGCGATCCCGCCTTCGACCGCGGGGGCGTAGATGAGGTACCGGCCGCCGTCGGTGTAGCTCCGGCCGCAGGCGGCGCCGGTGGTCCGGGTCTCCACCACGACCGTGTCGCCCGCGTCCCCCTTGAGGGTCTGGTTGACCCGGAACGTGTAGTGATGCACGCCGTCGACCAGCTCGGGGCCGGACTGGAGGGTCGCGTCGACCACCAGGGCGGAGTTGGACGCTGCGGTGGCGGCGTCGGGGGGCGGCGCGCACGAGCAGGCGAAGGCGGGGGCGACGTACAGGGACGTCAGGGACAGGACAGCGGCGGCGACGACAGCGCGGATCATGGCTCCTCCATCACCCCAGGAGGACCGGGGCGCCGCTACCAGTCGGTCGGCGCGCCCCCCTCGAGGCGGACGGAAGATACCCACTGAGGCACCTCCGGCACCAGCAGTAGACCGCCGGGGAGGTGGTCGTAGGGGGCGAACACCGCGTCCACGACGTCGACCGTGAGGCCGTCGGCGTCGAGCAGCTCGACCGGGCGGACCGCCCCGCCGGGGCGTCGACGGAAGGTCATCTCGTTGCCCGTCCGCAGGATCGAGCCGTCCGCCTGGACCCGGACCGTGTGCCAGCGCGTCGGCTCCTCCAGCTCGCTCGGCGCCGCCATCGCCGAGACGGCGGTCATGCGATCGAAGAAGGCGTCGTACGTGTAGTCGCTGACCCAGGAGGGGGGGCAGTAACTCATGATGTCGAAGTTGCTGTTGGCGTTGACGAGCCCGCCGCCGTCGACGACGTCCCAGCCGGGGGTGCCGATCGCCGCCCCGCCGTAGGGGTAGCTGGAGTCGCTCGGCTGACCCTGCAGGCCGCACGGGGCGTGCTCCCGGCCGTGGGCGTGGCCGACCTCGTGGGCCATCGTCTCGGCCGCGTCGTAGCCGGTGAAGCCGACGCCCATGCTGACGCGCTGCCAGGAGTCCGACGCGGACATCACCCGGAAGCTGAGCCCCGCGACGCAGCCCGACTGGCAGAACGCGCTGTAGGAGACGTCCGGCGCGAAGATCCCGTAGACGTACACGTCGTCGGCGAAGCCCTCCTGGTCGCGGTAGCCGGCGAGCGCCTCGAGCAGGTCCTCCCAGCCCGAGAAGAAGGGGCTGATGATCCCGTTCCAGCCGACGGCCGGCTGCAGGTCGATCTCGACCTCGCTCGCCGGGTACATCCGCGTCAGGGCGTCGTGGTACCGCTGGAGCTGGGCGTCGCCGGTGTCCGGGAGGCGGCCGCTGCCGTCGTAGTTGTACTGGATGGGGACCAGCGCGATCCGCAGCGGGGCGCCGTTGGTGCGGGCGTCGAGGTCGACGTTGCCGTCGCTGGGCCAGCTGCTCCCGGACGTCGAGCCCGAGTAGTCGCCGTCCTCCGCCTCGTGCAGGGACACGGAGTAGCGGGTGTCGGTCGTCAGCTCTTCGCCCGGCACCTCGACGTTGAGCGTCGAGCCGAGGTCGTCGACGTCGCTGTCCTCGTCGACCTGCCCGACGTCCTCGAAGGAGCCGACCTCGTCGTCGCCGTCGTACAGGTGGACGACCGCCTTGATGTCGCGGGGGGTGAAGTCGTTGGCGCGCTCGACATGGATCCGGAACAGCGCGGTCCGGCCGGCGATGACCGGCGCGTCGGTGTTGCTGATCTCGTCGCCGTCCTCCATCAGCCAGATGTCGACGCCCTGGTTGATCGAGACCGCGCTGACCGCGAGGCCCGCGGCGGCGGCCCCGTCGTTGCCTCCTCCGCCTCCTCCGCCTCCCCCGCCGCCCCCGCCGCCGCGGCGGACGGTGCAGGCCGGGAGCGAAGCGAGCAGCGCGAAGGCTGCGGCTGCGGCGAAGAGACGTCGGGCGTTCATCGAGGCTCCGGGAGAGGTCCGACAGCAAGATAACGACAATCGCGGTCGACGCAACGGTCGCTCCGGGCCCGGTCGCCTCAGAAGCGGAACAGGCCCGCCTTCGCCATCGCCGGAACGAGCAACAGGTCGGCGAGCAGCGCCACGATCAGGCACATCGGCAGGAGGGTGCCGATCATCTGGGTCGTCAGGTAGTCGGACATCGCGAACGGGGCGAAGCCGACCACCAGGATCACGGTGGTCATGACGATGGCGCGCCCGGCGAAGTCGAACGTGCGGCGGATCGCTTCGTCTCGGCTGTCGGTGCGCAGGCTCTCCACCCGGAACCGGACCAGGAAGTGGATCGTGTCGTCCACCCCGATCCCGATGGCGATGATCGCGATGATGAACGTGTCCGAGTCGACCTGGGCCCACGCGAAGCCGACGTAGCCCCCCAGGCAGAGCAGCGGCAGCACGTTGGGGAGCATCGACGCGAGGCCCGCGGGCACGCTGCGCAGCGCGATCACCATCATGATCGCGATCAGCAGCGCCGACAGCCCCAGCCCCCGGCGTTGGCCGGCGAAGATGTCGTCCAGCCAGTCGCCGATCAGGAAGGGCAGCCCGGTCGCCTCGAACGCTGCCTCCTCCCCGATCAGGTCCGGCGCCATCGCCTCGGCCGCCAGGCCGATGTCGGCGACGCCGCGGAAGCCGTCGGTGTCCGCCCGCAGCGCGACCCGCAGCGTCTGGCGATCGAAGTCGACGATCTGCTCCAGCCCCTCGGCCCCGCCCAGCTCCAGCAGCAGCATGTACTGGGCGATCTCCGCCCGCGTCGTCGGCAGGCTGGGCTCGCCGGTCATCACCTCGTGCACCTCGCGGAGCACGTCGACCAGGGAGAACGCCGACTCGACCCCCGGCATCGCGGCGGTGCGGGCCTGGACCTCGGCGACGCCCGCGAGCAACGCGGGGTCCAGTGCGCCGCCGGGCTCGGGGGCGTCGACGAACAGGTCGAGGGTCTGGGTGCTCGCGAAGTGCTCGTCGAACCAGGCGGCCGAGACGACGGCGGGGTTGTCGTCGGTCAGGCGCTCCAGCATGTCGGTCTCGATGTTCAGCTGGAACGAGCCCCACAGGGTCGCCGCGACGAGGGCCGCGCCGCCGGCGAGCACCAGCCGCCAGCGGTTCACCGACAGGTGCCGGAGCGCGTCGAGGATCCGGTCGATCGTGCCCTGGACGACGGACGTCGCCCCCTCGCGCAGGGGCTTGGGCTCGGGCAGGTAGGAGAACAGGACCGGGCACAGCGTCATCGCGAGCAGGAGCGCGATGGCGACGCCGAACCCGAGCACGGGCCCCATGCGCTGGAAGATCGGCGTCGGGATCATCGTCAGGCTCATGAAGCCGACGAGCGTCGTCGCCGACGTCCAGATGCAGGCTCGGCCGACGTCCCGGGCGGACTCCAGGATCGCCTCCTCCTTGGTCCGCCCGTGCCCCAGCTCCAGCAGGTAGGCGCTGCACAGGTGCACGACGTCGCTGAACCCGACGATCAGCACGACCGCCGGCATCGCGGTCATCATCACGTCGATGCGGGGCTCGATCTGCACCGCGAACCCGAACGTCCAGAGCACGCCCAGGCCGCTGACCCCGAGCGAGAGCAGCGCCGGCCACAGCCGGTGGAACATGAACCAGACGGCGACCAGCAGGAGCAGCGCGGTCAGCGGGAAGATGCTCCGCAGGTTGATGTAGCTCTGGTCGAGGATCTCGGACATCACGGCCGCGAAGCCGGCGCTGTGCAGCGTGCCGTCGCCGAGGTCGGCCGCTTCGAGCCGGGCGAGCACGTCGTCGGCGATCGCCGGGATCGACTCCACCGAGCGGGACGGGTCCGAGGTCAGCTCGACGAGCACCGCCACCCGGGGGCCGGTCTTCGACAGCAGCAGGTCGCCGACCCGGGGGCTGTCGCGGAGGCGCTCCGCCATCGCCTCGGGCGAGCCCAGGCCGTCGCGCAGATCGTCGCCGGCGGTGCTGACCCGAAGGCCCGAGTCGTCCCGCTCGAGCAGCACCGCGTCCAGCAGCGTGGTGACGCGGCGGACGTCGGGCAGCCCCTCGACCTCGTCGCTCACCGTCTGCAGCCGCTCCCGCCACGCCGGCTGCAGCAGGTCGGGGGCCTCGAAGCCGACGATCAGGACGTCGTCGTTGGTGAACTCCTCGATGCGCCCCAGGTAGATGTCGTAGTCGGGGCTGCCGGCGAGGAAGAGCTCCCCGACCGAGGTGGCGACGACCGCCCGGGACGCGCTCGCCGCGGCGACGACGCTGATCAGCCCCACGACGATCAGCACCACCAGTCGGTGCGACAGCACCCATTGGAACCACCGGGTCACGAGCCCGGGAGTCTACAGGCCGCGTAGATCCGCGATGAACGTGCTGCCCCCGCCGTCCCGGGGCTCGTGGCGCACGTCGCCGCCGTGACGTCGCGCGATCTCCCGGGCTAGCGACAGCCCCAGGCCGACGCCTCCGTCGGCTCCCTCACGGTGACCCTCGGGCCGGTAGAAGGGCTCGAAGATCCGCTCCCGCTCGGCGTCGGCCACGCCGGGTCCCCGGTCGGCGACCTCCAGCCGGGCGCCGCCCCCGGTGAGCGGCGCGACGGACACCTCGACCGGGGCGCCGCTGGCGTGCCGCCGGGCGTTCTCGAGCAGGTTGCGGACGAGCACCCGGAGCATGCGCGCGTCGCCTCGCAGCGGGCTCGGCGCGAGGGTGGGGGTCGCTCCGGTGCGCTCCGCCTCGGGGGCGACGAGGTCCGCGAGGTCCAGGTCTTCGGCCATCGTCGCGCCGGCGTCGGTCCGCACCCCGACGAGCAGGTCCTCGACCAGCCCGTCCAACTCGGCGATGTCCGCGACCGCGCCGTCGACCAGGCTGCGACGCTCGCCCGCCTCGTCGCCGTCGGCGAGCAGCTCCAGGGCCATGCGCACCCGGGCGAGCGGGGACCTCAGCTCGTGCGACGCGCTGGCGAGCATCCGCCGCTGTCGGTCGACCAGCTCCTCGATGTGCTCCGCCGACCGGTTGAAGGCCTCGGCCAGCTCGGCGATCTCGTCCCTGCCGCACACCTCGACCCGGGCCGACAGGTCACCCCCGCCCAGCTGCTCGACGCCCGACTGCAGCTGCTCCAGGCGCCGGGTGATCCCCCGGGCGACCGGGATGGAGCCCGCGGCGATGCCCACCGCGATGAGGAGCAGCACGCCCAGGAAGCCCCGGAACCGCTTGCGGAAGTGGTCGCTGCGGGGGACGGCGGCGAGCCAGCGGCCGTCGGACAGCTCCAGGAACATGCCGCCGCGCCCGTCGTAGCGGAACCAGCCGTGGCTCGGGCCGCCGGCCGACGGCGCGGGGAGCTTCGGATCGGTGCTCGCGAGGCGCTGGCCCTCGGCGTCCCAGAGGCCCACGTCGACGTCCAGCTCGGCGGCCCGCTCGGCGAGGGCGGCCTGCAGGCTCGGCCCGTCGGGCAGCCCCTGGAGGAACAGCTCGGCGCCCGCGACCATGGGGGGGGGCACCGGCCCGACGCCGCCGCGCAGCAGGTGGGCGGAGACGCCGATCAGCACGATCAGCCCCAGCAGCATCGCCACGAAGGCGAAGTAGATCCGGATCCACAGGCGGCGGGTCACGTCGCGCGCCCGGTGGCGAAGACGTAGCCCGAGCCCCGGACCGTCACGATGTGGCGGGGCTTCTTGGGGTCGTCCTCGATGGCCGCCCGGATGCGGGAGATGTGCACGTCGATGGAGCGGTCGAACGCCTCCAGCGCCTCGCCCCGGACCGCCTCCATGAGGGCGTCCCGGCTGAGCACCCGGCCGGCCCGGGACGCCAGCGCGACGAGCAGGTCGAACTGGTGCCCCGTGAGCCGCACCTCGGCGCCCCCCTTGGTGACCGAGCGGGCGCCCGGATCGATGACCAGGTCCTCGAAGCGCAGGGTGTTGGCGGACGCCGGGGCGGGGCTTCGGCGGCGGAGCACCGCGCGGATTCGGGCGAGCAGCTCGCGGGGGTCGAACGGCTTGGGGAGGTAGTCGTCGGCCCCCATCTCCAGCCCGACGATGCGGTCCATCGGCTCGCCCCGCGCGGTGAGCATGACGATGGGGATGTCCGAGCCGGCGCGCACCCGGCGCAGCACGTCGAAGCCGTCGCCGTCGGGGAGCATGACGTCGAGCACCAGGGCGTCGTAGCCGCCGTCGGCGAGGGCGCTCAGGCCGGTCGCGACGTCCGGCCGGCAGTCGACGTGCAGCCCGCGCTGGGACAGGTAGGTGCGCAGCATGTCCGCCAGGCGGACGTCGTCGTCGATGATGAGCAGGCGGTCCGGCACGGGAGCTCCAAGGCTAGAGGGCGGAGGCCGCGCGTGCGACCTCCGCCCCGGGGTTGCCGCGACGTCGGCTACTCGCCGTGGAAGGCCTCGGCCTTCTCGATCAGCTCGGCGCGCTGCTCCGGGGTCAGCACCTCGGCCAGCTCGACGACGGCGCCGAGGACCAGCCGGCTCGCTTCGTCGGCGTGCTCGAGGCCCTGCTGGCGCAGCTGCTCCAGCTGCTCGGCGTCGATGGTCTCGCCGCCGATGGCGTCGTGCAGGGCGCCGCGCAGCTCGGCGCCCTCGGCGCGCATCGCGAACAGCTCGGGGGCGAGCTCGTCGAGGATGACGTCCACCTCCGCGCGCTGCTCGGCGGTGGCGTCGATCTTGCCCAGCACGAACGTCGCGCCGAGGTCCATGCGGTCGCGCATCGCCTCCTCGGTCACGTCGCCGCCGCGGTGGCAGCCGTGGTGCCCGAACGCCGCCTTGGGGCCGGACGCCATCGCGAGGGGAACGGTCACGACGGCGGCGAGCAGGAACAGCGCGCCGAAGATGAGCGCCTTGCGGGAGGGGAGGGGGGAGGACGTGTAGTTGCTCTCGGACATCGGAAACTCCTGGGGCGGCGCTTCAGTGCGACGCTGACATCCAGAGGTTGATGACCGGGGGTTTCGGGGGGTTTTCGGGTGGGTAAAGAAGTGTGAAGCCCGGGGCTGTTCGGTCGGAATCGACGGACGAGGCTGCAATGAAGCGCGAGGATGAGCCGTAGATCCCCCCAAGGAGGAGCCGATGAGCTTCTACGGCGGGATCACCAACCAGCTTCACCTCGACAACGCGCGGATCGGCCGCCGTGGCGGGGAGGCGCGCGCCGAGGCGGCGAACCGGCGACGGGATCTGATGGCCTCCGATCCCCGGACCGAGACGTCCATCGAGGCGTTGGCCTGCCCGGCCTGCGCTCGCCGCTACGACTTCGGGGCCGAGTGCGTCGACTGCGGGACCGCCCTCGTCGGCGAGTCGTTCGTCGGAGTGCCGGGCGTCGTCACCGAGTCGCCGTCGGCCGGCAGCAAGCTGGCCGAGGGCCTCCTGTTCGGCATGGCCGGGATGGGCGCGGTGACCCTCATCGCCATCGCCTGGATCGCCTGGAACACCTACGTGCCCACCTGGTTCTGAGCCTCCCTCAGCGCCAGTAGGTCACCCACGTCTGCAGGTTGATCGAGCCGGCGTAGGCGGGCTCGCCCCAGTTGGTGGAGTAGCTGATCTCGGCGGTCTGGCCGGGGGTCACCTGGTCGGTGATGTCGAACACCCAGGGGTCGACCTGCTTGCCCGGACACCACGAGCTGCGCTCGTACCACCAGGTGCCGTGCTGGTTGGGCACCGTGCCGTTGTCGATCTGGTTCAAGCAGCCCTCCCGGGCGCCCATGTTCGGGTGCGACGCGAGGTAGCTGACCCCGCCTACCGTGAAGGTGTGCTGGTGGTCGCAGAACTCGGCGCAGTTGTGGTCCGCGCTCATCCCGTGCCCGGTCAGCGTCACCGACAGGTGCACCCGGGTCGCGTCCGCCGGCACGTCGATGGTCATCGGCGGGTGCTCTTCGTTGTAGGTCTCGGTCCACGAGCCGCCGGTCCAGAGCGGCTCCATCGCGAACGGCGCCGCCCCCTTGCCGGTGTTCGCGAAGAGCAGCCGGGCGGTGATGAAGTGGCCGCCCCGGGCCCCCTTGTAGTGGAACCGGTGGGCCCCGCCCGAGGCGAGGCGGGGCAGCGCGTCGCTCGCGTCGACCAGCCAGCGCCCCTCGCGGTGGTAGGTGGTGATCCAGCGGGCGACCAGCTCGTCGCAGCTGTCGGGGTCGTCCGCGCTGCACAGGTGCAGGCGGTTGCCGGCGTCCCAGGCGTCGCAGTTGCCGAACTCCTGCAGGCTCGGGTCGCACAGGTGGCGCAGGTCGACGAGCAGGGTGTCGAAGCCGGCCATCGCCTGCGCGTCGGGCAGGTCGATCGTGACGTGGCTGCGGCCGGTGGCCCGGATCGGCTCGTCGTAGAAGAGGTAGCGGGTGGTCCAGTCGACCGCGTCGAGCCGGTCTTGCAGGTCGCTTCGGTAGTTGTAGTAGAGCGCCTCGTGGGCGACGTAGGCCAGGTTCGCCTCCCAGGGCCACGCGCCGGCGTTGTTCAGGGCGTTGCTGTACCGGTTGACGTCCGCCAGCTGCCCGATCCCCCGGATCTGCTGGAAGCGGTCGATGCCGAAGCCGCGGCCGCCCGAGTCCATCGCGTTGTCGACCCAGCCGCCCAGCTCCTCGACGCTCTCGGTGACGACGTGCAGCCGCCCGCTCCACCAGTCCGCGTCGTCGTCGAGCTCGTCGAGCGCGTACTCGATCCGCTCGGTCATGCCCTCGACCAGGGTGTCGACGTCGTCCTCGTCCTCGGCGAGGAAGAAGTAGTGCACGTTGAGCGGGCTCTTCTCGATGAGCGCGACGAGGTCGTCCTCCTCCTCCAGCAGCGGGGTGTTGTCCAGCGGGGAGACGACCAGCGAGTCGGGCACGAACAGGTAGGTCTCGCAGCCGGTGAACCGGTCCATGAACCAGAACTGGCCGGCCGTGGTGTCGATGGCGAAGTCCGCCGCGAAGTCCCGGCGGTCATGGCCGAACTCCGCCTCTTCGATGAACGCGCGCTCCGTCCAGCCCTGCTCGTCGCACCAGCTCGGCGGCTCGGGCTCGGGTTCGGGCTCGGGCTCGGGCCCGCAGGCGGCCAGCGGCAGGGCGAGCAGGGCGGCGGTCCAGCGCATCGATTCTCCGGCGGTATCCTCCCGAGTCTAGTCTAGCGAGCAAGCTCAGGAGCCGTCCGTGAACCTGCGATCGATCCCGTCCCTGGCCCTGGTGGTCGCTTCGTCCGCGCTCCTCGGCTGCCCGACCGCGGTGGAGCCGGTCTGCGGCGACGAGGTGGTCGACGAGCCCGAAGCGTGCGACGACGGCAACGCCTGGGGGGGCGACGGCTGCACCCACCTGTGCACGGCCGAGGACGCCGCCGGGGAGCAGGACGACAACGACGAGCACGACGAGGCGCAGCCGCTGGACGGCGGTCGCGCGTGGGGGTCGCTGACCCCGGGGGATCGCGACTGCTTCGCCACCTCCGTCGCCGACGCCGGCGCGGTGGGGGCGTCGGTCGGCGCGGCCGACGGCGGCGCCTGCGACTTCGAGGTGCTCGTCGAGCTGGTCGGGCCCGACGGGGAGCGGGTCACGTCGGCCCTGCCGGCCGCGGACGGGGACTGCCCCACGATCGATCCGGACACCGACACGTGGGCCCGCTACCTCGCCGAGGGCGACTACGCCGTCTGCGTGGAGCCGATGCTCGACAGCGCCGTGCGGACCTACTCGCTCCAGGTCACGACGGCGGACAGCTGCTCCGACCTCGCGCCGCTGACGCCCGACCCCAGCCAGGATCTCGAGGGAGACGGGATCGCCGACGTGTGCGACGAGGACGACGACGACGACGGCGAGCCGGACGCCACCGACAACTGCCCCGAGGCCCCCAACGGCCCGGAGCAGCCGTTCCCGTGGTCGACCGAGGACGAGGGCTTCGCGCGACTGTGGCTGGTCCTGGGGCCGTTCACCGACGGTGAGACGCCCGCCGACTGCGAGCCGTCCCCCGACTCCTTCGCGGCCGAGAGCGACGCCGACGCCGCGCCCGCGCTCGGCGATCGGGTCGACGACGTGCCGTGGTTCGCCACCTTCTCCCGGCCGGGCGCCTCGGCGACGGTGAGCTTCACCACCTGGTTCAGCCCGTCGGCCCCGCGGGAGGCCTACGCGGCCACCTGGGTGTACGCCCCCGACGCTCGCGACGGGATCCTGGCGCTCGGCTCGGACGACGGCCACCGGGCCTGGCTCAACGGCGTCGAGGTGGGCGTCAACGCGGGCTGCCACGGCGCCAACGTCGACCAGTTCCGCTACCCGGTCTCCCTCGAGGACGGCTGGAATCGGCTCCTCGTGAAGGTCTACGACGGCGGCGGCGGGTGGGCGCTGGTCGCCCGGTTCTACGAAGACGACGACGAGACGCCGATGACCGACCTGGAGCTGAGCATCGGCGGCCCCGAGCCCTGGCTGGACGACCAGGGGGACGGCGACGGCGACGGGGTGGGGGACTTCTGCGACCCCGAGCCATGAGCGACTTCGCGATCGTCGCCGGGCTGCCCGACCGCCACCGTCACCGGGTCGCCCGGATCTACTGCGACGCCTTCGCCGCGAAGCTGGGGCCGTTCCTGGGGGAGCCGGCTGCGGCCGCCGCGCTGCTCGCGCCGACGTTGCGCCCCGAGCGCGCGCTGCTCGCGATCGACGAGGCGGCCGACGTCGTGCTGGGGGTGGCCGGGGTCAAGCACGACGGCCTCGAGCTGACCGGCCTGGGCTGGGACGACCTGCGGGAGGCGTTCGGGCTGGTCGGGGCGGCCTGGCGGGCCGTCGGGCTGACCCTCTTCGAGCGGGACCAGGCCGACGGCGAGCTGTTGATGGACGGCATCGCGGTGGCCGCCGACGCCCGCGGTCGGGGCGTCGGCACCGCGCTGCTGCGCGCCGTCATCGACCGGGCCGCCGACCTGGGGCTGAGCACCGTGCGGCTGGACGTCGTCGACACCAACCCCCGGGCCCGGGCGCTGTACGAGCGGGTCGGCTTCGAGGCGACCGAAGTGGAGGAGATCGGCGTGCTCGGCAAGCCGTTCGGCTTCACCTCGGCGACGACCCTGGTCTACCGGCTCGACCGCACCGGTGGGGTTGTCTAGATCCGCCCCACGAAGTGGGTGCCCGCCGAGCCGTCCATCGCCTTGTCGAGCAGGTCCGGGCGCGTGATCAGGGCGCGTCGACCGCCGCGCTTCAAGAAGCCGTGCACGGCCTCGATCTTCGGCCCCATGGAGCCCTCGGGGAAGTGGCCGTCGGCGATGTACCGGGCGCACTCGGCGAGGGTGACCGCGCCCAGCCGCTTCTCGTCGGGCCGGCGGAAGTTGAGGTACACGCCGTCCACCGCGGTCAGGATGATGAGCAGGTCGGCGCCGACGTCCGTCGCCAGCACGGAGCTCGTCAGGTCCTTGTCGATGACCGCCTCGACGCCCTCGTAGTCGCCCGACGCCGCGCGCACGATGGGGATGCCGCCTCCGCCGCCGGCGATGACGATGTCGCCCCCCTGGGCGGCGTCGCGGACCATGTGGCGCTGCACCACCTTGACGGGCCGGGGAGACGACACGACGCGCCGCCAGCCTCGCGGTGGGTCCTCGCGGATCACCCAGCCGAAGCGCTGCTGGCGCAGCTCCGCCTCCTCCTTGCTCAGGAAGGGGCCCACCGGCTTGGTCGGGCGCTGCAAGCGCGGGTCGTCCCCGTCGATCAGGACCTGGGTCACCACGGTGACGACGTAGCGCCGCAGCTCCCGCCGCCGCAGCTCGTTGAGCATCGCGTTCTGCAGGATGTAGCCGAGGCTGCCCTCGGTCTGGGCGACCAGCGCGTCGATCGGCCAGGCGTCGAGCTTGTCGCGGGTCAGCTCGTTGCGGCTC
This sequence comes from uncultured Rickettsiales bacterium, assembly GCA_964416435.1. Taxonomy (GTDB): domain Bacteria; phylum Myxococcota_A; class UBA796; order UBA9615; family UBA9615; genus CAYQEG01. Next base: position 30,865 of record CAYQEG010000001.1, on the reverse strand, counting down.
ATGAGCCCGCCGACCTGGGGGCCGTTGCCGTGGGTGATGACCAGGTTGTAGCCCCGGTCGAGCAGCTCCATCAGCTGGCCGGCGACGATCCGGGCGTTCCGGACGTGGTCCTCGAAGGTGCCGGGCTCCCCGGGCTGGATGAACGCGTGGCCGCCGATCGCGACGACCGCCAGCTGGGTGGAAGGGGGGGGCTGGGGGGGCATCTGCAGATCGTAACCCGCTGGTGTCCCGGGCGCGTTCGGCGCGCATATACTCCCGCGACCCGGGCGCTCACGCCCGGTCGGAGGACCCCTCAATGAACGTCAGCGCCACCTCCCCGTCTGCTCTTTCGGGCAGTCAGCACATCGAGCTCGTCGAGCGCGTCGCGGCGCACAATTACAAGCCGCTCCCCGTGGTCGTGAAACGTGCCGAGGGGGTGTGGGTGGAGGACGTCGACGGCAATCGGTACATGGACATGCTGGCGGCCTACTCGGCCGTCAACTTCGGCCACGGCCACCCCGAGCTGCTCCAGGCGGCGCGGGAGCAGCTCGACCGCGTGACGCTCACCTCCCGGGCGTTCCACAACGACCAGCTGGGGCCGATGTGCGAGGCGCTCGGCGAGCTGTGCGGCTACGACGCCGTGCTCCCGATGAACACCGGGGCCGAGGGCGTCGAGACGGCGATCAAGACCGCCCGCAAGTGGGGCTACAAGGTCAAGGGCGTGCCCGATGGGAAGGCTCGCATCATCACGTGCGAGGACAACTTCCACGGCCGCACGACGACGGTCGTCAGCTTCAGCACCGACCCCCAGTGCCGCGACGGGTTCGGGCCGTTCACCCCCGGCTTCGACACCATCCCCTACGGCGACCTGGACGCCCTGCGGGCGGCGATCACGGACGAGACGGTCGCGTTCCTCGTCGAGCCGATCCAGGGTGAGGCCGGCATCATCGTGCCGCCGGCCGGCTTCCTGAAGGCGGCCGCCGAGCTGTGCGCCGAGCGCAACGTCCTGTTCATCGCCGACGAGATCCAGTCGGGGCTGGGCCGCACCGGCTACACGCTGGCGGTCGAGTACGACGGCATCAAGCCGGACATCCTGATCCTCGGCAAGGCGCTCGGGGGCGGCGTGATGCCCGTCTCCGCGGTCCTCGCGTCGTGGGACATCATGGGGGTCTTCACCCCCGGCGATCACGGCTCGACGTTCGGCGGCAACCCCTTGTCGGCGGCGGTCGCGCGCAAGGCGATCGAGCTCCTCGAGCGGGGCACCTACCAGGAGAACGCGCGGGTGCTCGGCGAGCGGATGTTCTCGCGGCTCGGCGAGCTGGTGGGCAACGGCGTCGTGCGGCTGCTCCGCGGTCGAGGGCTGTGGGTCGGCATCGAGATCGAGCGGTCGGCGGGAAAGGCCAAGAAGTACTGCCTCGAGCTGATGGAGCTGGGCATGCTCTGCAAGGACACGCACGAGCAGGCGATCCGCCTGGCGCCGCCGCTTTGCATCACCGAGGAGCAGGTGGACTGGGCGCTCGACCGCCTGGTCCAGGTGCTCGGCAACAAGGGCTGAGCCGATGAACATCGACCTGACCGGCCGCAGCTTCGTCTCCGTGCTCGACCTGGACCGCGCCGAGCTCGAGGGGCTGCTGGACGTCGCCGTCGCGCTCAAGGCCGACCGGGACGCCTGCGGCGTCAAGCCGCTGGCCGGCAAGACCCTGGCGATGATCTTCCAGAAGCCGTCGCTGCGCACCCGCGTCTCGTTCGAGACCGGCATGACCCAGCTCGGCGGGCACGCGATCTACCTGTCGCCCAGCGACATCAGCCTCGGCAAGCGGGAGACCACGGAGGACATCGCGCTGGTGCTGTCCCGTTTCGCGGACCTGGTGATGGCCCGGGTGTTCGGCCACCAGATCGTCGTGGACCTCGCGGAGCACGCCACGGTGCCGGTGATCAACGGCCTGAGCGACTACGAGCATCCCTGCCAGATCCTCGCCGATCTGCTGACGGTGCAGGAGCGCAAGGGGCGCCTGGCCGAGCTGCGCATGTGCTTCATCGGCGACGGCAACAACGTCGCCCACTCGCTGATGTTCGGCTGCGCGCTCGTCGGCATGTCGATCACCGTCATCTGCCCCGAAGGCTACGAGCCCGACCCGGCGGTGACGGAGAAGGCCCGAGAGATCGGCGCCGCGACCGGCGCGTCGGTCGACATCACGCCGGACCTGGAGGCGACGCGGGGCTGCGACGTGCTCTACACCGACGTCTGGGCCTCCATGGGCCAGGAGTCGGAGGCGGCGGCCCGCAAGGCGATCTTCCGCGACTACCGGATCGACGCCCAGACGATGGAGCGGGCGGACGACGACGCGGTGATCCTGCATTGCCTGCCGGCGCACTACGGCGACGAGATCGACTACGCCACGTCGCGCCTGCCCAACTCCGCGCTGTTCGACCAGGCCGAGAACCGCATGCACGCCCAGAACGCGCTGATGGTGCTCCTGGCCGGCAAGCCGCTGCTCGGCTGAGCGGCCCCCAGGGCCGCAGGGCCGCCCCTACGGGCAGTCGTCGTTGACCATGCCGGGGGTGCCGGGCTCTCCGCCGCTGGCGACGATCGTCGTCTGGTTGCACCAATGGCTCGGCTGGTCGTTGTCGCCGCCGTTGAGGAAGCCGGGGTCGACGCCGATCGCGATGCCCGGGTCGAACCAGTCGTCGGTGTAGTGCAGCCAGTCGATCTCGGTACCGTCGGGGCGCGACAGCACCACCTCGTCGGGGTTGTTCGCCAGGGCGAGGCCGCCCTCGCCGGCGAGCCGCTCGAACTGTCCGTCGCACTGGACGCCGCCGTTGACCGACGGGTTCATCTGGGCGCAGAGCACGACGTAGTCATTCCCCGCGACGACGATGGAGCCCTCGAGGATCTGGTGGTCGACGTCGTCGTCGTGGAACTGGTAGCCGCCGATGTCGATCGGATAGCTGGCGGTGTTGTACAGCTCGACCCACTCGCCGACCTCGTCCTCCACCACCTGCGGGTTGATCATCATCTCGCTGAACACCAGGTCGCCGGGCTGGGCCAGCACGTCGGGGTCCGCCAGGGTGATGTTGATCTGGTCGACGCCGACCTCGTCGTCGTCGTCCGTCACCCGCAGCGTGATGGTGTGCGGACCGGCGGACAGGCCGTCCGTCACGAGCACCGACTCGCCGCCCGTGGACAGCGCCCCGTCGAGCACGCCGTCCTCCGAGCTGCTCCACTCGAAGACCAGGTCGTCCGGGGCGGTCGTCGCGTCGGTCGCCTCGCCGGTGAAGGTCACCTGCGCGTCGGTCTCGAAGGAGGCGCCGTCGTCCGGGGAGGTGATCGTCACCTCCGGGGATCCGAGCGGCCCCTGCAGCTCGAACCGGACGATAGCCAGGGCGGTGGCGTCGTCCCGGTCGGTCACCCGGAGCGTGATCTCGTGGAAGCCGAGCTCGAGGCCGTCGGTCTCGAGCTGGTCCTCGATCCGATCCTGGTCGGACACGGTGTCGCCCCACTCATCCCCGTCGTCCAGCTGCCAGGTGGCGTCGAGGTCGTCCGGGCTGTCGACGGCGTCGCTCGCGGTGCCGATCAGCGGGATCGCCCCCTCGCCCAGCCGGAACAGCTCGTCGGCCACGGGGCTGAGGATCTCGATGTTGGGGGCGCGGGGCACCCGGTCGATCCGGTTGTCGCCACTGCACGCAGCGATCATCGGGAGCATCATCAGGGCAAATGCGAGGCGATTCATCGTCACTCCGTCTGGCGGCGCCACATAGCACGCGGTGGGTACACTTCGCGTGGTGATTCCGTGGTCCGAGGCGAAGGAGGTTCCGTGTTCCAGGCAGTCCCCAGTCCCTACCTCGTGCCGTTCGACGGCAGCTACCAGCAAGCGGACACTCCGACCGCTCCGCCCGGCGACGCTCCGTCAGGGCGCAAGAAGGCGCTGAAGAAGCGGGTCGAGCGGTTCGCGGAGCTCCAGGAGCGTCTGTACGCCGAGGACAAGCGGTCGCTCCTCCTCGTCTTCCAGGCGATGGACGCGGCCGGCAAGGACTCGACGATCCGGGCCATCACCTCGGGCGTCAGCGCGGCCGGCTTCCAGGTCAGCGCGTTCAAGCGGCCCAGCGACCGCGAGCTGGATCACGACTTCCTGTGGCGCACCGTCAAGCAGCTGCCCCAGCGGGGTCGGATCGGCATCTTCAACCGCAGCTACTACGAGGAGGTGCTCGTCGTCCGCGTGCACCCCGGGATCATCGGGTCCCGCCCCCGTCCGGGCTGGATGACCCCCGGCGACGAGCTGTGGGAGCACCGGTTCGAGTCGATCCACGACCACGAGATGCACCTCGCCCGGGCTGGCACGACAATCCTCAAGTTCTGGTTGAAGGTTGGCCGCGATGAGCAGGCCAGGCGGTTCCTTTCTCGCGCCGAGGAGCCGCACAAGAACTGGAAGTTCGCCATGGGGGACATCCGGGAGCGGGGTCACTGGCGCGCCTATCACGAGGCCTACGAGGAGGCGCTCGCCGCGACGTCGCAGCCGTGGGCGCCCTGGTACGCCATCCCGGCCGACGACAAGCCGTTCATGCGCCTGGCTGTCGCCGACATCATCGTCCGGTCCCTGGAGGCGATGGACCCGCAGTACCCGGACCTGCCGGCCGAGGACCGCGCCCAGATGAGTGACGCGGCGGCCGGGCTTCGCGCCGAGCTCGGCGGCCGTTGAGCGGGACGTTCCCCCACGACGAGGTGGTCGACGCCGCGTTCGTCGGCATGTCCCAGGATCGCCTCGCCGCCGTGCTCCGCACCATGAAGCGGCAGCAGCGCAAGGGGGGCTACCCGGGCGGTCAGATCGCCGTTCGTCGCTACGGCTCCCTCGTCATGAACGAAGCGGTGGGGCTGTCCCGAGGCTTCCTGCCGGACGACGGGGAGGACGCCACGACCGCGCAGCCCCACAACCTGTTCCCGTGCTTCAGCGCCGGCAAGGCGGTCATCGCCATCGCCGTGGGGCTGCTCGAGGAGCGCGGCCAGCTCGACGCGCACGAGCCGGTGGCCCGCTACTTCCCCGAGTTCGCGGCGGGCGGCAAGGGGGACATCACCGTGCTGGACGTGCTGACCCACCAGGGCGGCATCCTGATGACGGACTTCTGCCAGCGCTTCGAGGACTGGGGCGACTGGGACAAGGTGGTGTCGGCGATGGTGGCGGCGGAGCCGAGCCACAAGCGCGGCACGCTCGCCTACCACCCGCTGGAGTACGGCTGGGTGCTCTCGGAGGTGATCCGGCGGGTCGATGGCCGGGACGTGCCCCGGTTCGTCGCCGACGAGATCGCCGGGCCGGCGGGCCTGCCGGACCTGCGGTTCGGCGCTCGGGAGGAGGACCGCCCCCGCCTCGGCCGCTCCTACTGGCTGGGCGCCGGCGCGTTCAAGATCGCGGGGCTCGACATCAGCAAGGTGTTCGAAGAGTTCGCCCGCCGGGAGGAGCTGACGACGATCTTCCTGCCGGGGGCCGGCCTGGTCAGCAACGCGGCGACGCTGTCCGCCTTCTACGAGATCCTGGTGGGGGGCGGTCGAGCCCGGGACGGCACGCGCGTGGTCAGCCGCGACACCATCCGCAGGTACACCACCCGCCACGTGCTCGGCTGGGACCGCACCAACAAGGCCCCCATCGTGCTGGGCCGCGGCTTCTTCCTCGGGACCACCGCGACCAACATCTACGGCTGGTGGAACACGGCGGACTGCTTCGGGCACGCCGGGGCCTTCTGCACGCTGGGCTGGGCGGACCACAGCTCGGGCCTCGCCGCCGCGATCGTGACCAACGGCAACCGCGGCCCCATGGACCTCGTCTACCGGATGCTCCCCCTGTGTGACGGGCTGCGACGCGCCTGCCGGTGACCTGGGGTTTCGCCCCAGGTGTGCGGGGGTACACTCCCCGGGATGGCTGGCTCCGTCGACGCCGAACAGTCCGAGATCGAGGCCCTGCGGTCGCGGGTCGCCGAGCTGGAGACGACCGCGGCGGCGGCGGCGGCGGACGTCCGCTACCTGGAGGCGCTCCACCGGGTGCGGAGCCGGGCGACCGAAGCCGAGGATCTGCAGAGCCTGCTCGAGTCCGTGCTCGACGAGCTGCTCGACCTGTTCGCGTGCGACCGGGCCTGGCTGCTGTATCCGTGTGATCCGGACGCGCCGTCCTGGCGGGTGCCCATGGAGCGGACCCGGGCGGAGTGGCCGGGGGCGTTCGCGCTGGGGGTCGAGGTCCCGATGGACGAGGGCGCGTCAGCGGTGTTCGCCGAGTCGCTGCAGGAGTCCGCTCCGCTGCCGTATGACCGGACCACCGAGCGGTCCGTGCCCGAAGAACACGTGCGCGCCTTCGCGATCCAGTCCCAGATCGTGCTCGCGCTCCACCCTCACCACGACAAACCCTGGCTGCTCGGGTTGCACCACTGCGGGACCGACCACGTCTGGTCGGCCGACGAGGAGCGCACCTTCGCCGGCATCGGTCAGCAGATCGCCGACGCGCTGGCGTCGATGCTGTTGCTCCGAGATCTCCGCTCGACCGAGCAGCAGGTGATGCGCCTGCAGAAGATGGACGCCATCGGCAGCCTGGCCGGCGGCGTCGCCCACGACTTCAACAACCAGCTCCTGGTGATGCTCTGCTACGCGGACATGATCCGAGACGTCTCGGGGCTGCCCGACGGGGTGGCCGCGCACGCCGAGAGCGTGCTGGAGGCGGGAGAGCGGGCGGCCGACCTGACCCGGGAGCTGCTCGCGTTCAGCCGTCGCTCGGTGCTGGAGCCCCGGGTCGTCGACCTGTGCAGCCTGGTCCGGTCCCACGAGTCGTTCCTGCGCCGGGCGGTGGGGCCCGGGGTGATCATCGAGACGGGCGGCGCGGAGGCCGGCCTCAGCTCCCGGGTCGATCCCCACCAGGTCGAGCAGGTGCTCGTCAACCTGGTGACGAACGCTCGAGACGCGCTGCCCCGGGGCGGCACCGTCCGGCTGGAGGTGGCCGCGCGCCGATTCGCGGACAACGACGGCGCGCGCCCCCACGAGCTCCCGGCCGGCGACTACGTCGAGCTGTCGGTCCGGGACGACGGGGTCGGGATGGACGCGGCTACGGCGGCTCGGGTGTTCGAGCCGTTCTTCACCACCAAGGACCAGGGCAAGGGGACCGGGCTGGGGCTGTCGACGGCCTACGGCGTCGTGCGCCAGTCTGGCGGCACCATCGCGGTGGAGTCGGTCCGCGGTCAGGGGACGACCTTCCGCGTGCTGCTGCCCCGGAGCGCCGCCACCGATGACACGGCGCCGCGGGGGGCCGCCTCGGCCGCGGGCCTGCCGGGGGGGAACGAGTCGATCCTGGTGGTCGAGCCGCACGGCGGCGTCGCCCAGGTCTGCGCGCGAGTGCTGCGCTCGGGGGGCTACCGAGTCATCACCGTCGAGTCCCCGGCGGACGCGCTGGCGAGGATGGACGAGGGCGACCGCTCCTTCGACCTCCTGATCAGCGACGTCGTGATGCGCGGCATGGACGGGCTCGAGCTCGCGGAGGCGGCGCTGAAGCGCCAGCCCGGCATCAAGATCAGCTTCTCCACCGGCTACTCCAGCGACGCGATCGAGCGGCTACGCCAGGCGGGGAGCGCCAACCGGATTCTGCAGAAGCCCTACCTGCCGGCGCGGCTGCTCGAGCACGTCCGGGACGCCCTGGATTCCTGAACGGCCCGTTTAGATCCGCAGCCCGTGGCGCAGGCGATCGCGCATCCGCGGGGTCTCTTCCTTCAGCGCGTCGAGCAGCCGCTGGAGCTCCTGGCGCACGAGCTGGTCGAGCGCCTCGACGGCTTCGTCCGTGGGCTCGCCGCCACCATTGATGCGTCGCTTGAAGGTTTCCGGAAGAGTGACGGGGTTTCCAAAGCGATATCGGAACCGAGTCGGCAGCGGGAAGTAGGGCAGGGGGCCGATCGTCAGCCCCCAGGGCACGCTCAGGCTGATCGGGAAGATCCCGGCGCGGAACAGCTTGCGGAGCTGCAGCCGCTCGGCGATCCGCTGGCCGTCGGTGAGCACGAGCATCGTGGCGTGGGCGCCGCTGTTGGCGACGGGCACCACCGGCACCCCGGCGCGCAGCGCGAGCCGCGCGTAGCCCCGGCGGCCGGCGAAGGTGACCTGGTAGCGGTCCTTGTAGGGCCGGTAGACGTCCCGGTCGCCGCCGGGCATGACGAGCAGGTCACGCCCCAGCTCGCCCAGGATGTGCTGCGCTGAGTGCCTGTCGGCCCGCACCCCGCCGAGCTTGGACAGCCGCTCGCCGGTGGTGCGGATCTGCATCGGCACTTCGTGGACCAGGCTGTGGATCGCTCGCTCGGCGCCGAACTCCTTGACCCAGGCGTAGCCCAGGCCCCAGGCGTCGAGCACCAGGACGCCGCCGCTGTGGTTGGCGACGAGCAGCGCTGGCGGCTCGGGCATGTTCTCGGAGCCCGCGACCTCTACCGGGTAGAGCCCGTCCTCCTTGAAGAAGCGCTCGAGCCGGCGCCAGACCGCGAGCACCGCGTCGGGGTCGTAGTTCTCGGGCCCATTGCCCCAGCCGCCCCGGTTCTGGGGGCGAAGCGATGCGGTGATGCGTGAGAACTCCGAGGCCACGAACGGTCCACCCTACCGGCGACCCCCGGGGGAGTCACGGCTCGTATCCGAGGGCCTCCACGAGCGGCGCGAGGATCGGCAGGACCGGCGCCAGTTGGGCCTCGTAGCGGCGCCAGCGGCCTCGCGCCCGGGTGAAGATCGGGCGGGTGACGTCCTGGTGGCTCGGGGTCAGGAGCCGGCGGCCGCGCGCGACGGCCTGGTAGTCGAGCACGGCGTCCGACCAGGGCACGCCGAGGAACCCGACGAGGCGCCGCGCCTGTCCATCGACGTCGGCGACGAGGTCCTCGTACCGAACCTCGAGCCAGGGGATCGACAAGCGATCCCGCAGCCGGAGCCAGCCGTCCATGACATCCGCGTACAGCTCGGCGGCGGTGCGGAGGTCGAAGAAGTGCACCATCGCGGTGTTCGGCACGAAGTCCTGCATGAACGCGCTCAGCACCACGTCTCGGGGATCCCGCAGGCTCACCACGAGGTGGCCGTCGGCGAAGCCCCGGTCCAGCGCGGCGGCGTGCACGATGTTCAGCGGGAGCTTGTCGACGATGCGCGGCTCGCCCTGGAGCGCGGCGGTCTCGGCCCGCCACCCCGCGCGGAAGCTCCCCGCGTCGAACGCCGCGGGGTAGCCCGACCGCGCCAGGGCACGCTCGACGTGGGGCTGCTCTTCGAGGGGCTGCAGGCCGGGGTGGGCGGCGAGCAGCTGCTCGGTCAGGGTGGTTCCGGACCGGGGGAAGCCGATCATGAAGACCGGCGGCGGCGCTTCGTCCGCCGGCGCCGGGTCGGCGTCGAGCAGCGCGTCGGTGCTGCGCTTGACCGAGCGCACGAGGGCGGGGAAGGCGCCCCGGTCGACGGCGGTCGCGGCCGGGAGCTGTGACAGCGTGCCCTGCCCCTGGGTCCAGGCCTCGAACGCCGGCTCGGCCTCGCCCCGGCGGTCGAGGAGCATGCCGGCCTCGACCAGGGCCCGGCCGCGCAGCTCGCCCCCCGCGCTCCCGAGCGCCCGCTGGATGGGGGCCACCGCCTCGTCGAGCTCCCCGGCCCGTCGGTGGAGGCGCGCCCGGACGAGGTTGGCGAGCGGGTCGTCCGGGGCCGCGGCGAGGGCGCGCTCGGCCGCCGCCGTCGCCTCGGTCGGCTGGTTGCGGGCCTCCAGGCAGGACGCCAGGTTGGCCCACGCGAGGCCGTAGCCAGGGTTGAGCTGCGTCGCCTTCTGCAGGGCCCCCGCGGCTTCGTCGTGGGCGCCGCTGGAGCGCAGCACGGCGCCGAGGTTGCACCAGGCCCGGGCGTGGGCCGGGTCGATGGAGACGGTCTTGCGGAAGCACCGCTCGGCTTCGGTGACGCGACCGACCCGCGCCAGCGCGCCGCCCAGGTTGAACCAGGTGCCCGCCTTGCGGGGCCGGGCCTGGACCGCGCCCTCGAAGCACTCGACGGCGTCGGCGGTCGCGCCGCCCTGGAGCATCAGCTCACCGAGCCGGGTCCAGGCCCCCGCGTCGTTGGCGTCGGCCTGTACGGCGGCCATCGCGCCAGCCACTTCGTCTTCGAATCCCACGGGTGCGCCGCAGTCTACCCTCCCCTTCCGACGCGGTTCGCCGCGCGCCTCACTCGTCCTGGTCCCCGATGCCATCGTCGTCGCCCTCGGCGGGGCCCGACCCCGCTCTCGTCCTCCTCCTTGGCCTCGGGGAACAGTCCTTCGTGATCCGCACGGCACCTCGCGTCGGAAGCGGAGTAGAATCGCCCGCCATGAAGCGGATCACGATCCTGGTGTGTGTCCTCGCCCTGGCCGGCTGCGGCCCGACTGGCGGGGGTGATGACGATGACGCGGCGGCCTCGGGCTGCAACGGCGAGCAGGACATCGGCGAGTTCTCGGTCGATGACGCCTACGACGCCGACGGCGACGGCTTCTTCGACCCGGACGACCCCGGCTGCGCGGCGACCTACGACGCCGACGAGCTCGACTGCGACGACGAAGACGCGCTGGTCAACCCCGACGCGGAGGAGGTCCAGTGCAACGAGACCGATGACGACTGCGACGCGAGCACCGAGGACGCGGTCGACAACGACGCCGACACCTACACCGAGTGCGATGGAGACTGCGACGACTCCAGTCAGCTGATTCACCCCGGCGCCGACGACGAGCCGTGCAACGGCATCGACGAGGACTGCAACGGGGACGACGGCGAGCCGTGCGACGTCGAGTACAGCGGCACCTGGCAGCTGACCTCGGACGTGGTCTACAGCTGCGACGCTGCGACCATCGACTTCGACGGGCTCCTGATCAACCAGGAGGGGACCGGCATCGTCGTCTCGGTCCAGGGCGACGGCCCGGACAACCTGCAGGGCGACTTCACCAGCGACACCCAGTTCACAGCGGAGCAGGTGGTGGGCGCGGGGAGCGGCTGCAGCCAGAACTACTCGATGCTCGGCACGTTCACGTCGGCCGACGTGCTGGCCGGCAGCCTGACGGTCAACTTCGCCGGCGCCGACTGCAGCGCCAAGGGCTGCGCCAGCGGCAACCACCCGTTCGAGGCGACCCGGGAGTAGCTCCCGGTGGAGCTGGAGCTCCCGCGCGTCGACCTCGTCGCCTGGGCGATCCCCGGGTTCTTCGTCCTGATCTTCGCCGAGGCGATCTGGTCGGCCGCCCGGGGGCGTCGGCTGTACCGGCTCAACGACTCGATCTCCGACCTGTCGTGCGGCGTCGTGAACCAGCTCGTCGCGGTGTTCACGACCGTCGCCATCGTCTTCGTCTACGTCTGGACCTGGACCCACCTGGGGCTGTTCGATCTCGGCGACGCGTGGTGGAGCTGGGTCGCCTGCTTCCTCGGCGTCGACTTCTTCTACTACGTGGCCCACCGCGCCTATCACGAGCACAACCTGCTGTGGGGGGCGCACGTACCCCACCACAGCAGCGAGGAGTTCAACTACACGGTCGCCCTGCGCCAGGGCGCGGCCGAGCCGCTCGTGAGCTGGGTCTTCTACCTGCCGCTGGCCGTGGTCGGCTTCCCGCCGATCGTGTTCCTCACCTGCTCGGCGGCCCTGACGATCTGGCAGTTCCTCCCCCACACCCAGGCCGTCGACCGGCTGCCGGGGCCCATCGAGGCGATCTTCAACACGCCCTCCCACCACCGGGTCCACCACGGCTGCGATCCGAAGTACCTGGACCGCAACTACGGGGGCTTCCTGATCGTCTGGGACAAGCTCTTCGGCACGTTCCAGGCCGAGGAGGAGCCGCCGACCTATGGGACGGTAGAACCCCTTGCAAATTGGGATCCTGTCTGGGCAAACCTCCAGTTTCCGCTGAAGGTGTGGCGCTTCGCTCGCGGATACGACGACGCGGGGGATCGGGCTCGCCTGTGGTGGCTCGGACCGACGGCGCTGGCGGCGGGCGGAGGGCCGCCGATCGAGGTCGCGGGGCGGGTCCGCTACGACGCCGGGTCGGGGTCGGGGCTGGGCCCCTACGCGGTCACCCAGTTCGCGGTCGTCCTGCTCGCCGCGGTGGCGCTGCTCTTCGGCGCGGGGGAGGGGTTCGGGGACAAGCTCAGCCTCGCGCTGTGGTGCGGGCTGTCCCTGTCCGCCATCGCCGCGCTGATGCAGGACCGGCCCTGGGCCGAGCCGGTGGAGGTGGCGCGCCTGCTGGCGCTCCCGGTGCTCGGCGCGGCGTTCGGAGGGGCCGCGGGCGGGATCGCGGGCGGGATCGCCGCGGCCGTCTCGGCCCGGTGGCTGCTCGGCCGTTGAGGCTCAGATCACCCCGGCGAAGGTGAACCAGAGCTCGAACTCGCCGAAGCCGACGTCCTCGCGGATGGCGTAGGTCGGCTCGACCATGAACCGGAAGCCGGGGCCGCCGCCGAACTTGCGCAGGATGAAGCCGGCCTGGCCGCCGAGGGCCAGCGAGCCGGCGACCGGCACCAGGTCCCGGTCGTACAGCGCCGCGCCGCCTGCGATCTTGAAGCCGAGCAGCGGGTGGAAGACGGGCACCGGGATCGCCATGCCGACGTAGCCGACGCCGTGCAACTTGGCGGGCACCTCGAGCCGGAAGTCGGCCTCGAAGCCGCCGCCTGCGTAGAACATGAACGTGTAGAAGCCCAGCCCCGCGGTGAAGCGGCCGCCCATCGACAGCAGGTCGACCTGGTCGACGAACCCGAAGCCGCCGCCGATGTGGAACCAGCCGCGGTTCACGTCCGACAGGTAGCTCGGCTCCTTGCCGCCGTCCTTCTCCTCGTCGTCGTCGGTCCCCTCGTCGTCGTCCTGCTCGGTCGCCCCGTCGCCGGGCGGATCCCCCGCCGAGGGCTGACCGCCGTCCGGCTCCATGTCCATCGACAGGACCGCCGGCGGCGCGGTCGGGGCGGTGGACGCGACCCCGTCGGCGGAGTCCATCCGGTCGTACGTCCAGACGACGCCGACCCACTGGCCGTTGCCCATGTCGATCCGCGCCGTGAGCGTCCATTGCTGGCCGCCGGGGGCGCGCGGCGACACGCGAACCGAGCCGTGCAGGTCCGTGCTGTCCGGGCCGGGGATGTACAGCGCGTCGCCCTGCGCGACCCCCGACATCGGGACCGGGGGCGTCGGCTCCACCGCCCGGACGAGGTTGGCGACCGGGTAGCTGTCGTACAGCACCCCGCCGAGGTTGCCCGACGCGGTCGCCGCGAGGTCGACCGGCCCGTCGCTGCACCACGTCGACGGAGGTGTGGACCAGGCGACCCGGCTCCCCTTGTCGTCGGGCCGCTCGATGGTCGCCGTCTGCGCGCCGGTGATCGTGATCGAGCCGGTCTCCGACTTCAGCGACCAGCGGCTCCCCGTCACGTCGAACGCGTCCGCCTGGTACGGCACGGTCTGCGTCGAGGTCAGGGTCCAGCAGTAGCGGTCCTGGGCGCTCGCGGTCGCGGGGACCAGCAGCGCGGCGGTCAGCAGCAAGAGTGAGGTGCGCATGGGCCCATCGTAGTGCTTGCGGGGCGCGCCGCCCTGCGCGTTGGTGTCCGGGCCTGGTTCGTTCTTCGCCCCGGCGGCGTCCTGGCGTAGCCTGCAGGTCGAAGGGATCCCGCCATGCCCGGACACCTCGCGCTCCTCCTCATCGCCGCTCTGCTCGTGCCCTGCGCCGCCTCCGCTGCGCCGCTGGTGGTGGAGGAGGCGGTCGCGCCGCCGTCGCCCATCGCGGTGCACGGCCGGGCCGCCGACGGGGACGCCACCTACATCGCCATCGACGCGGTCAGCACCGACCTGCGCGGGCTGCTCCAGGCCCTCGCCCGGGCCGGCGGGCTGAACGTGGTGCTCCGGGACGACGTGCAAGGCTCGGTGACCATCCAGCTGCAGCCGATGGCGCTGCGCGACGCGCTGGAGATGGTGGCGGTCAGCGGCGGCTACGGCTGGACCCGCAGCGGGTCGATCACGTTCGTCGGGGGGCCGCCGCCGGTGGTCCGCGATGGGCTCGTCTGCGGTCGCTGACGAGTCCGCCTACTCCTCGTCCGGCGCCGGGCGGAACCACTCGGGCACGTAGCCCAGGGCGTCGAAGGGCCGGCTGTCCAGGTCCAGGTCGCCGCCGTTGACGTCGACCCAGATCGGGTTGGTGATCGCGTACGGCATCACCGGGTAGGTGCGCGGCATCGCCGGTCCCTCGGAGGCGACCGCGCTGCTCAGCGAGCCCAGGTCGATCTCGCCCAGCGCGCCGACGACGATGTCGTTGAGCTGCAGCTTCGGCACGGCCACCGGCGTGAACAGGGGGGACAGGTCGTCGGGCCCCATCGCGGCGACGACGTACCAGGCGTCCTGGGGGTTCCCGCTGGCGTCTCGGGGGGCGAACGCGAACTCGCCCTCGAACTTGATGACCCCGTCGGGATCCAGCGCGTCGCCCGTGAACTCGGCCACGAGGGCGCCGTTCTCGTACACCTCGACCCGGTCGACGAGCATCCAGCGGGGCGCCTGCACCTCGATGGCCAGCACGACGGTGCCGGTCTCCGAGCTGTACTCGGAGCCGATGCCGTGTCCATCGGCGGTCAGGCGGATGAGCGGCCCGTACGACGCGACCACCCGGTGCTCCTTGATCGCCCGCGCGACGTCACGCTCGTCCAGCAGCTCCGGCTCGTCCACGTCCGAGACCACGTAGTTGCGGGGGCACCCGGACTCGGTGCCGGTCAGGCCGTGGGTGTCGCTGTTGCCCAGCGCGGTGTGGCGGTAGCCCAGGTTGAGCAGCGTGAACCAGTCGTCGATCTGGCCCTCGACGTCGGTCGTCAGGAAGAACGGCTCGTCCAGGTCTTCCAGCGCCTCCTGCTCGTCCATCGTGCGGGCGATGATGTCGTACATCTCCACGCCGGCCTCGCAGCCGGGGAGGGGCGCCCCGTCCAGGAACGACTTCTGGCAGTCGATCTCCTCCTGCGTGGGCGTGCGGATGAAGTCGAACCGCTTGCCGTTGAGCAGCTCCAGCGCGTCGAAGTCGAGCGTGAAGTTGAGCGGGTCCAGCATGGGGTTGCTGAGGTTCAGCAGGCTGGACTCGAGCTCCGGGTTCAGCCGGCTCCCCTCGAACGGGTTGAGCCCGTACTGGTCGAAGTACCCGAGGATGCCGTCCCGGGGGTGGCCGACGTAGATCATCGCGTCGTCCGGGCCATACAGGGACAGGTCCCGCAGCCCGGCCAGGATCTGGGTCGGAGTCTTGCCCGTCCAGTCCAGGGCGCCGCCCGACTCCGAGTCGAGGTCGTGGGCGAACGGGAAGCCCAGGTAGTGACCGATCTCGATGGTCGTCGTCTCCAGGCCGACCGTCGCCGCCAGCCAGGGGTCCAGCCCCATCAGCTCGATGACCGGACGGTAGTCGACGATGTAGTCGTGGTCGGTGCTCGAGAGGAACTCCACCCCTTCGCTGACCATCGTGCCGACGCGCACGTCCAGGGGCACGCCGCTGTCGTGGCTGCTGACCGCGTGCACGTGCAGGTCCGCGGCGATGAAGCCGGTGCTGTCGACCTCCCGGAAGAGCACCGGGTCGAGCTGGCTGCGCAGCCCCGGTCCGACGACCACGCCGTCCGGCCAGCCCTCGTTGGCGCTGTTCCAGATGGAGTACTCGATGCCGCGGGTCACGATCACGTCGTACCGGCCGACCGGCACCTCGATCTCCGCGTGCCCCGAGGGGGCGAACACGACCCGCGAGATGCCGCCGGCGATGTAGGGGTCACCCAGGTCGGGCAGGCTCGCCGCCATCGACGGGTCGAGCGGCCGCAGCGACACCTTGGCCGGGAGGTCGCGCCCCTCGGTGTCCAGGATCGCCACCTCCAGCGTGCCGCCGCGCGGGGCGATCAGGCCCTGCTCGACGATCGACGCGCCCGGCACGCTCACCCGAACGGGGTCGGACGGCCCTCGGGAGGTGTCGTTGACTACCAGCAGGTACTCCCCGGCGGGGATGCGGCCGCCGTAGCTGCCGTCGGGGATGCCGTCGTAGCCTGCGTCCGTCGTCCACTGGGTGAACAGGGCCGACTTTGGCGGCATGCCGTTGGCGTCCCGCTCGTCGGTGTCCTGGAACACCAGCACGTCGACGCCGGACAGCCCCCGCATCGTGGTCTCTTCGACCACCTGCCCCTCGAGGCGGGCCTGCTCGAAGCCGATGTTGCGCTCGCCGTAGGCCGCGAGCAGCGACTCCACCGCCGAGCCGACGTCCCCGTCGCCGACGCCGAGGTAGCGCTCGTAGGTGAACACCGCGCCGGGCTCCGGCTGGATGGGATCGCCCTCGTCGTCGACCTCCGGCACGTAGGCCGCGCCGTAGACCGCGGTCAGCGACGACGTGAAGATCGGCGCCGCGAGGTCGGTGCCGTTGCCCAGGGCGTAGGAGACGCCCTTGCCCGTCGCCGCCACGAAGGGCAGCCGGAAGGGGTCGACGAACGGGTTGTTCCCGCCCACCAGCGCGTCCACGACCGCCTTGTCCTCCTGGAAGCCGATGCCCGGCAGGAAGATGTCGACGTCACCGCCGGCGAAGAAGAAGTCGCCGAACTGGGTGGCGCCGGAGTTGAGCGCCTCCACGGTGCGGTGGAAGTCGTTGTCGAGCAGGAACTCGTCGCACGGCAGGCCCTCGTCGCCGGGGGACCAGCCGCAGGGATCCGGCGGCGCGACGTCGGCGTCCTCCATCACGACGAACGTCGTGCGGATGGTCACGTAGGGGTCGCCGGGCTCCAGGATCCAGTCGGTGATGTGCCAGCCCTCGGCCAGGCCGAGGATGTTGCCGAGCAGGCCGATGTAGCTGATGTAGTTCCCCGGGGGGCCCTGCACGCGGATGATCGCGGGGCCGCCGTCGCTGCCGTCGGCCAGGATCTCGACGCTCTCCGTCGCGGTGACGTCCAGGTTGACGGCGCTGAACATCTCGGCGAACTGGTCGAGGCCGTGGCCGCCGCTGTGCAGGGCGTCGGTGCGCTGCAGGTCGATGTCGATCATCGAGCCGCCGAACAGGCCGGGGCCGGGGGACGTGCAGATCCGCTCGATGCCCTCGCCGGTGCACCGATCGGACAGCACGCCGGCTCGCACGAGGCCGTTCTCGAGGATGTAGTCGCCTTCCCGGGCGGACGCCGACGGGCCGCCGACGGCCTGGTCACGGCGCTCGATCAGATAGGCCGACGCGGGCGCGTCCCCCGGCGCGGGACACGCCGGGAGCAGCAGCAGGGCCGCGAGGCACAGGAGGAGGGGGCGGACCATCAGCCGACCCCTACAGGCGCGCCTGGAACTGCAGGATCAGGCTGTCGTTCGGGGTGCGGTGGGTCTCGGTCAGCTCCGCGCGGTGCACGTAGAAGAGCTGCGTCTTGAGGTGGCCGTTGAGCAGCAGCAGCGTGGCGCCGCCGCTGATGTCGAGCCGATCCCCGGCGTCCTTGAGGGCGCGGTTGTCGTCGTAGGCGTCGGCGCGGGCGGCCACTTCGAGCCAGCCGGGGATGATCACGACGCCCAGCTGGGCGAACCAGCCGAGGGACTCGCGCTGGGCGAGGATGTCGGGCAGGCCTTCGGTGTCGAACGTCGGCGTGGCGCGCGCGTAGGCGACCTCGCCGGTCAGCGAGAAGCGCCAGAAGCGCACGCCCACGTCGCCGGTCACGGCCAGCGTGTTGGCCTCCAGGCCCCAGTTGTAGTTGCCGGCGCCGCCGACGGAGATCGCCAGCCCGGGCAGCTCGTAGCCGGCCTCGGCGCTGTCCCACGGCTGCATCAGGTCGAGCTGCGCGCGGGCGCCCAGGCGGGGCTTCGGGTCGGGATCACCCGTCCAGTCACCGCCGCCGTTGCTGATCGACACCCAGTACTGGAACGCCTGGGGCGGCAGCGCGGCCTTGCCGCTCGCCGCCGCCGCCGCGCCGCTCTCGGCCGGCTTGGGGCCGAGGCCGCCGGAGATCACCAGGGCGAGCTCCCGGTCGGGGCTCATGTAGTTGGACATCAGCGAGCGCTCGATGAGGCCGAGCTCCGCCGAACTCGCGAGCGCCTGGCGGCCGAACGGCACCTTCGTCTGGCCCATGCGGATGCCGATCGAATCGACCGGCCGCACCTCGAACCAGGCGTCGTTGAGGCCGAAGCCGGCCTCGGGCAGCGAGCCCGTAGCGTCGTATCGGTTGTCCCAGCCGCCGCCGATCGCGAACGACAGGATGTGCCAGGAGCCGCCGACGCCGAGCCGCGCGCGGCGGAGCGACAGCCCCTCGCGCAGGTTCGGGTCGCCGTACAGCACGGGATCGTTGCTCTCCGACTCGTCCATGTCGTACAGCGTCGCCCGCACCTGCACCCGGCCGTGCAGCGACAGCTCGAAGTCCCCGGGCAGCGTGAACGTCAGGGGAGACGGCGGGATCTTCTTCCACGGCGGCACGTCGCCGTCGTGACCGCAGTCGCAGCTGCCTTCGTCGTGGGTCGAGCACGTCTCTCCCGCCGCGTCCGTGTCCGTGTTGCCCCCCTTGTCGGCCGCCCAGGCCGCCGTCGGGGTGAGCAGGAGCGCCGTCGCCAGGGTCAACCACCACCGCATCTTCGTCTCCTCTAGTAGAGCTTCCTGACCTTCAGCCGGGCTCCCGGCCGGGGGTCGATGACGGCCCACAAGCGTGGGCCGATCGAGATCTCGGCGCCGTCCGCCTCCAGGACATCGGCGACGATCGCGTGGCCCGAGCGCAGCCCCCCGAGGTACGCCCGAGCGTCCGACACATACACCAGATCGCCGACCTCGATCCCCCCGAGCGCGGCCCCGAGGGCCCGGCTCACGCTCACGGTGGGGAGCCGGCCCCGTCCCTGGAGCTCCTCGAAGTCGATGCGCAGCGGCGTCGCGTCGGCCCAGGCGCCCTCGGTCTCGACGCCGGGTCGGCCCTTGTACCAGGCGATCGCGTCGCTGACGGTGCCCCACACCAGCCCCTTGACCTGCTCCAGGGGGCGCGCCTTCGTCGCCATCGTGACCGTCACCCCGATGGCCCCGCAGACCACCAGCCCGAAGAACGCGCGCATGAACTTGTAGACGTTCTTGCCGGCGAACGGCACGTCCGGAGCGACCTCCTTCATGGGCACGCCGTGGGCGAACGGCGTGATCATCTCCGGCCACAGGATCGACGCCGCGATCAGCAGCGAGCCGCCGACCATCGTCGCCGTCGCCGCCGCCGGCGTGAACCGACGCCAGAACACCCCGAGCAGCAGGGCCACCACCAGGGGTGGCGTGACCGCCGCGGTGAAGGCGCCGTGGGCCGAGTAGATCGAGTCGAACGTCGCGAAGATCGGCACCAGGCCGACGCCCAGGACCGCGATGCTGACCGAGCTGATCCGGGCCACCTTGAGCAGCTCGCCATCCGTCGCGTCCGGCCGCTTCGGGCTGTAGATGTCGTTGACGACGATGGCCGCGATGGCGGTGATCAGGGTGTCGACCGTCGACATCAGCGCGGCGGTCAGCGCCGCCATCACCAGGCCGAACATGCCCGGCCGGGTGAGGAACTCGGACGCGATGAAGAAGGCGTCTCCGGGGTCCATGTCGGGCAGGTCGCCCGAGGCCACCAGGGCGCGCGCCACCCAGCCGCCGCTGGCGACCACGATGGCCGCGATGGGCATCAGGATGAGCATCATCGCGATGGTCGCCTTGCGGCTCTCCTCCACCGACCGCGCCGCGAGCAGGCGCATGACGATGCCCTGGTTCAGGAAGTAGAACATGGCCGAGTTGGCCATCGCGTCCTGCCAGAAGATGCCGACCGCCGGATAACTCGCGTCGGCGTTGAAGTCGGGGAACGCCTGGCGATGCCCCCGCGGCAGGAAGTCCCAGAACTCGCCGAAGCCGCCCAGGTAGGCGACGCCCAGCAGGAGCAGCACCAGGCCTGTGAGCAGCAGCATCACGCCCTGGAACAGGTCGGTCATGATCACCGACGTCTGACCGCCGAACGTCACGTAGATGGCGGAGATGCTCGCGACGAGCAGCGCCGACGCGAAGATCGGCCAGCCGAGCAGCGTGTGCAGCGCCTTGCCCATCGTGAACAGGTTGATGCCGACGTAGCCGACCAGGTACAGCAGCAGCAGCCAGGTGGCGACCTGGCGCTGGCGACGCCCGAATCGACGCTCGAAGTACTCCGGAATCGACACGATCCGGCTGAAGTACAGGATCGGCAACCACCCGAAGAGCAGCAGCGGCATCCACAGCCAGTCGTTCAAGTAGGTCTGGCTGGACGCGATCCCGTAGGTGTACGCGATCTTGCTGTACTTGACGAAGCTGTAGCTGCCGACGACGGTCGCGACGAGCGAGAACGCGATCAGCCACCAGCTGAACCGCTGCCCGCCGAAGAAGAAGTCCTTGGTGCCCTTGTTGTTCCGGCCGAACCACGTGCCGATGGCGAGCATGGCGACGAAGTAGCCGACCATGATCGCGTAATCGAGCTTCGTGCCCAGCTGGGGCTTGCGCTCCCAGCCGCCCTTGTAGGGGACCGCCTCGGTGGTCGGCATCTCGCCGTACTGGAGCCACGCCTGGAGCCCGCCGACGAGCGCCAGGCCGCCCAGGGCGAGGATCAGGTTGCGCAGCGGCTTGCCCGACGTGCCGACGTAGCCCTGCCGCCACGCGAACCACAGGCCGGCGCCGAACACGATCCCGCCGACGCCGTATTGATAGAGGAGGGGGTCCAAGGCGGCCGGAGCCTATCGCAAGCCGGGCGGGTGATCGAGGGACGACGGTACGGGCGCAGCGCCCGTTCCAGGCGACGAACTCGCAAGTGCTTGTTTTTCTTGGGAAGTTGTACCGTCGGGGCTCCGGTGCCTGGGGGGATCCACCACCAGTCGCCCGGGGGGGAGTCCGGTGTCCGCCAGCGTTCCCCTTCAACGCACGTTCTCGATCACCGGTGATGCTTCGCAGCTCCTCGACTTCGCGGTCGACGCGGGTGCGTACCGCTGCGTCGCCGCCCGGCTGTACGTGCACAAGTTCAGCGGATCCAGCTCGACCGCCACGGTCAGGATCCAGCGCGCCGCGCTCAACGACGAGCCGGAGTTTCAGACGTTGATCACGTTCACAGGAGTGTCGGATGGCGCGTCCATGCCGGTGATCGAGATCATGACGAGCGAGGACTTCGCCCGGTTCCTGCGGTGGGACGTCTCGTTCTCCGCCGGGGCGACCGACTTCGTCTTCTCGATTCAGCTCGTGCTCAAGAGCTGATGCGAGGAGGCCTGCATCCTTCCGTCCGTATCTCCAGGAGGGACGGCCGATGAGTACGGTCTGGCTCCTCTCGGCCGTCCCGGACGACGAGCTGATCGCCAACATCGACTCGGACAACCCCACACCCGGGCCCGGAAGCCCCATCGAGCGGTTCTGGGTGGAGGACGGGCTCAATCACAAGCCCGTCTTCGAGATCAACTCGGACGGGCAGGTTCGCATCTACGGGCCACTGGCACGGAACGACAGCCCGCACCGAGTAGTACTCACAGTCAGCGACACCGCGTGGTCTGGAGATGACCTGCACTTCCGGGACAGCACAGGCGCGACCATTGTGCGCATGGATCTCAAAGGGCGGCTCGATGCCTCCCACGGCGGTGTCCGCATCCAGCACACCATCTACGCGCCACCCTCCCCGAGTCAGGGTCTCTGCTACCTGCACCTCCTGCTCCCGGCCCCCGGAACGGGTGGCGACCTGCTGCCCGGCTCCGACCCGGAGCCAGGTGGGCAGTTCCGGTGCTTCGTGGACGGTCAGTGGCGGCACCTCGAGTAGGACGGAGCGCGACGTGGCGGAAGAGCTGTCTCCAGACGGGATCGGTCTGATCATCAACACGGTCGGCCCCTCGGGCCATGAGTTCGCGATTCGCCGCATCGCCCCAGCGCCCCTGACTGGGTGTTCATATATTTGCGCCGTGCATTGACTCGGCGAGCCTGGCGACGAGCAGTCGGGACATCGCGACCCAGATCCACGCTGTGGCGCTCTTCATGAGGCCCTCGTAGTCCTTGCTCAGGCGCCGAAAGCGGCCGAGCCAGCCGAAGGTCCTCTCGACGACCCAGCGGCGAGGCACGACTTTGAAGATCGGCTCGGCCTTGGGGAGAGGGAGGTCCTGCTGTTGCCACGGTCCGTGCTGACGGTCATCGGAGCGGCGTACGACCTCTGCGTCGAGCCCCAGGTCCTTGATGAGGCCCCGGACGCAGCGTCCGGCGTAGCCACCGTCGAGCCAGAGCTTGCGGACGGTGGGGACCTTCTTGACGGCCTCCTTCATGAGGACCGGAGCGCCATCCCGGTCCTGGATGTTCGCCGGGTGGACCAGCGCGTCGAGGAGGAGGCCGTTGGTGTCTACGAGGATGTGGCGCTTGCGACCGTTGGTCTTCACCTGACCCACGCGATGGCCGACATCGACGTGCCCACCCTCGTGCTCCAGGGCCGCCACGACCACGTCGCGCCCTGGGAGGTTGGTCGCGACCTGTTCGACGCCGTCGCTACCCCGGACGAGCACAAGCGTGAGGTCATCCTCGAAGACAGCGGCCACGCCTGGGGCGGCGACGACTTCGTGATCGCCCAGCGGGAAGCGCTCGCCTTCATCGACGCCAGCGTTCGCTGACCTGGCGCCTCCGCGGGTCCTGGACCGGGCAGGGCCACCGAGCCCTCGGTGCTCCGGCCGAACAGCGGTTACACGGTGCAAGGAAGACCGTGGGAACCTGCCGTCGGGATTCGGAGGAACCGTGACTGACAAGGAGAGCAAGGGAATGCCGCGCGCCAGCCGGTGGATCCGGTCGGTCCTCGCCGGCGGGGTCGTTGCGCTGAGCCCCGCCGCGTGCACGCCGCCCGCGGATGACTACTACGACGGTTGTTTCGGCGGCCGGGTCCGGGTGCTGACGCCCGCGGGGCCGGTGGCCATCGAGGCGCTGCGCGTCGGGGACGAGGTCTGGAGCTGGGACCTCGCGCGGGCGGCGCCGGTCCGTCGTCGGGTCGGTCGGGTGTGGCAGGCGCGTGGCCCGGTCCGGCTCACGCTGGCCGCCGGCGCGCTCCGCATCGCCGAGGTGACTCCGAGCCACCCCGTGTGGGAGGCCGGGGCCGCGACGTGGCGGGCGGTGGGCGAGCTCGGCGAGGGGGCGAAGCTGTTGGTCTGGCACGGGTCGGGGGACCCCGGCGAGGCGGCCCTCGAGCGCGTCGAAGAGGTCGCGGAGCCGAGCGACGGGCCGGTCTACAACCTCAGCGTGCGAGGCCCGGAGCAGACCTTCTTCGTCGAGGGTGCGCTGGTGCACAACAAGTCGTGGGACGACGACGACTACTACTACGACGATGACGACATCGGCGATGACGACGACTCGGCGCCGGACGACGATGACTCGCCCCCGGACGACGATGACTCGCCCCCGGACGACGATGACTCGCCCCCGGACGACGACGACTCGGCGCCGGACGACGACGACTCGGCGCCGGACGACGACGACTCGGCCTGATCGGGCCGCCATGACGCCGGTTCCCGCGGGATTCGGGCGCAGTGGCTTCCGACTCCTCCTCTTCCAGCGCGTCCGGGTGCTCTGCGGTTGCCCGAACACCCTCGCCCGGGCCCGGTCGGTGCGATGAGCCGGGCGGACGCTCACCGCATCTGGATCGTGAACCGGAGGTCGTCCCCGTCGGGGGCCGATCCGCGGGACAGGCGGAGCACCAGGCGCGCGGGGAGCTGGTCGACCTGGAACCACAGGTTCGGCTCGCGAGGGCTGCCGTTGTTGCACCCGCTCGGCTGCCCGCAGCTGGGACCGGCGTGGATGAAGGGGATCAGCTCGACGGATCGCCCGGTCAGCAGCTCGCTCCCTTCCGCCGGGCTCAGCTGCTCGGAATCGACGACGGCGACGTAGCGGTAGCCCCAGTCGCGGGCGTTGATCCCGTTGAGCCTGAGCGCCCGACCGAGCCGGGTGCCGGCCTGTCGCCTCTCGGTGGCGAACCGGCTCAGGTCGTAGGTGACCTCGGCCGCACCCGCCGAGTACCGCAGGTCGAGCGGCCGGGGCCAGGTCGCGAAGCACGTCACGGGGGTGTCCCGGAAGGCCGTGCCCTCCACCAGGGCGACGAGCAGGAACGGGTTGGACAGGAAGCGCGACTCCTCCGACTCCCCCATGTCGCTGCGCTCGCCCGGCCCCTCACAGAACTGGCCGTGCAGCCCCCACCACGGCAGCCTGTCCACGATCTGTCCGAACAGGTGGGCGCTCGGTTGGTACTCGGGCACGAACAGCTCGGGGTTGAGCGCCACCTGGCCGCGGCGGTGCTCGAACCACTCCTCCCGGCTCATCCCGTCGAACTCGACCGGCTCGAACAGCGCCACGTCGACCGACCCGTCGACGACGCCCAGTCGGTTCTCGTGAGGCGGCGGCTGGGGCGACACGTCCTCGCCCGCTCCCCCCAGGTACGTCCACGCCGCCGCGGCGCAGGCCACCGCGAGCGCCGCGAGCAACGGGGCTCTCCTGCCGGGCGCCGACGTCATCCGAAGAGACTGCCTGAGCGCGCCCACCGGAAGCGAGGACGGACGCTTCCGCGGAAGCGCGGAAGCGCGCTCGGATCAGGACACGGTCCGCATCTTGGCGGTCGAGGCGACGTCGCGCCGCGCCGGACGCGTTCGAGCCATGGGGCGGTAGGGGGAAGCGCGGTAGCGGGAGACCCGGCGCCGCGACCCGCCCAGCTCGCCCACCGCGATCGACATCCAGACGGCGGCGGCCACCCCGGCGGGCACGAGCACCGTCAGGAAGAAGAGGACTTCGGACAGCGTGATGTGGGTGATGGACGCGAACATGTTGACTCCAGGCAGTTGCTGTCCGTGTGTGCAGCGCGCGTGCCACCCCCGCCCGATGAGGTCCGAACGTTGGACATCGGGGCGATCCAGGCTCCGCGTCTCCGAGCCGGCCCCCTCGGGGTTGTGTACCCCGGCCGCCCCGGACCCCCGCCCCCCCCGCCCGCGGCACCAGCCCCCCCCCCCGCACCCCCCCCCCCCCCCCCCC
>CAYQEG010000001.1:0-5944 GCA_964416435.1 uncultured Rickettsiales bacterium | reverse complement strand
CCGCCGGGGGGGGGGGGGGGGGGGGCGCCCGCCCCCCCCCCCGGGGCCCCGACGTCCGGCTCCTCGTCCCGGCCCCGGCGCTCGCCGACCCGCCGCGGCGCTCGCGCCGCTGCTGGAGGTCGACGTCGCCGGCCTGTCCGACGACGCGGGGCGCACGTCGTTCAGCTTCGGGGCCGACTACCGATTCGTCGACCTGGTCGGGGCCTCACCGATTGGTACGGCGCCAGCGGCGCGGACCCGGCGCCGCTGCAGGAGCTCGCCCGGTGGGTGGAGTCCACCCTGGTCGCGGAGCGCCGCGTGAGCCCACGAGCGACGACCGACCAGCGGCGCTGGTCCGGGCTGTCGATCCTGCTCGCCAGCGAGCGGGCCCGGAGGGCCCACGCCGGCTACGACCTGTATGTCGACAGCAGCCTGGACGAGTGGATGAGCCGCTCGAACGCTCGGTGAGCCAGGCGGCGCGGCTACCTCGCCCACCGTCGTCGGAGCGCGACGAGCGGCAGCAGCAGGCCGAGACCGAGCGCGACGCCGGCCGCTCCGCCACCGGGCGCAGGCCGGGCGAACCCATCGGCCCTGCCGCGCAGTAGCCGCTCGGGCCCGAGTGTCCGGATGGCCTCCTCGCAAGCAGGGCGATGTACTTCAGGGGCCGCTCCCTCCCCGGAGTCGTCCTGGGAGCATGCGGCGGGTCCGCCGATCGAGCGTCAGCTCCCGTCGCCGGGCTCGGGGGCCGCCGCATTGTCGGCCCGGTGGCCCATCCAGGACATCACGCCGCCGAGCGCGATGCCGGCGGCCCCTGCGCCCAGCCGCTGGACCGAGCCCTCCTGCACGCCCCACAGGAAGAACATCAGCCCGATGAGGGCGAACCCGAGCCCGACGGTCGCCTTCGGCGGTGACGGGTTGCGCCAGTGGTAGGCAAACAGGGCCAGCGACGCCGCCGCGACGATGTAGTCCCCCCAGTGCCCGGACAGGTAGCCGCTGGCGGTGAAGAACGCCGCGAAGATGAACCCCGCGACGAGGGCGAGCGGCTGAGTGGTGCTTTCGCTCATGCGGTCGGCATCATCCCACAGGCCGCCGCTCAGACCCGACGGCTGCTGTCCGCCGCGGGGCAGTTCCTCGGCGAGGGCCAGCTGCGCGTCCAGCGGGTCGGCTCGACGTGGGTGGTGCGCGAGCAGGCCACGGAGACGGCGATGTTCGCGCTCGACCTCGACGGGAAGTGGCGGGGCAAGAGACTGCGGGTCCGCTGACGTCAGATGGGTTGCGCCGGGGGAGTGGTTTCCATCTTCGGTACAAGACGGGGCCGGTGGTGCTGACGACTCGAATCAGGCCATCGCGGTCCCCTGCATCAGGAGCAGCAGGCTCCCGTCGGGCAGGCTCGCCAGGGTCGTGCGCACAGCGACGACCGCGGCCGCGTTCCGCTCGGTCGCCATCGTCCGGAGCAGATCCTGCGCCTCGGTCAGCGCCGCCTCGAGCGTCGCAGCCGCCTGGCCAGTCGCAGCCGGGGTCACCACCGTCGCCTTGACCAGACCCACGGTGTCGACGAGCCCGGGGATGTGGTCGACGGTGGCGAGCAGGCAGGCGCTCGCGCTCACCGGAGGCTCCGGCGGCGGCGGCGCAACGTCGCGGCCTGTGTCGCCTCCCCGGTCCCAGGGCTCGACCTCGTCTTCGGGGAGGGGCCGGCCCGACCGGTCCAGGAGGTTGGCCCCCGGCCCGGCCCGGCATCGGCCGCCGAGGGCGCCGATGGTCGCGGTCAGCCTCTCCGACTGCTCCCTGGAGAGGCCGGTGAGCACGAACGGGAGCTGCTCGAGCTGATCCTGCAGCCGGTTCAGGTTCCCGGAGAAGCGGGGGACGCGCATCAGCACCGTCCGCACGGCGGTGAGCCTGGCCCGGCCGAGGTCGTCGAGCACCACCACCCAGGCCGCCGGGTCGGCGTCCGAGCGATCGTCGACCTCGGTCGTCACCTGCAGGACCGTGAAGTCCAGGCTGCCGTGAGTCGCGGCCCCGCCGCCGTCGGCGGTCGGGATGTTGTCGTCGACCCTCAGCGCGGGCGCCCGGACCTGGATGAGCACCATCGCGCCACAGTCGCCGCAGCCGAGACGGATGCGGCCGAGGTGGTCCCTCTGGGCGGGATCGGCCTCGAGTTGGGTGCTGCACGTGGGGCAAGCGACCTGCATCCGCTAGGCCCAGGAGCCTAGCAGCGACCACCAGGATCCCATCGCGCTGTCAGTCACGTGAGCAAGGCTCGTGACCGGTCAGCGCGGGCGGTCGACGCTGGACGCCGAGCCGGGGCTGCGCCGCGGCGCAGCTACTCGGGCCGCTCCCAGCCCCGCTCGGCGTTGACCCGGTCCAGCACCGGCACCAGCAGCTCGGGGAAGTCCGTCTGGATGATGAGCACGCCGCGGTCCACGAGCACGCCGTAGGCCTGGCTGCCGTCGCCGCCCTGCTCGATCTCGACCAGCGCCCCGGCGTCGCTCAGACCCAGGGCGTTCTGCGCCGGCTTGACGCCGTTGGCGAGGCAGAAATCGAACAGCTCCGGCCCGGTCACCGTCAAGCCGATCTCCACCTGGTGGGGCGCCCACGGCAGCATCGCCTGCACGCCGTCGACGGTGTCCGAGTCCGCCTGCTGGAGCAGCTCCGGGAAGGCCTCCCGCACCTCCTGGACCTCGGCCGCCTCGCCGGTCTGCACGAAGACCCGGTCGAGCATGTCGGCCGCGGCGATGTCGGCGTACATCAGGTCCCAGCGGTTCGACTTGGTGTCGACGTTGACCAGCATCGTCGGAGGCAGCGCGGCCAGCGCCTCGGCGAAGGTCGGGATCGGCTGGTCGGGCACGCCCTCGAAGTCGGACGTCGCGACCAGCGTCCGGATCTCGGCCAGCGTCATCTCGGAGACCGCGCCGGTACCGTCCGTCGTCCGGTCGACCGTCGAGTCGTGCATCAGGATCAGCACGTCGTCCGCCGTCGCCCGCACGTCGACCTCCACGGCGTCGGCGCCCAGCTGCCCGGCGATCGTGTTGGCCAGGATCGTGTTCTCCGGCGCGCGCATCGATGCCCCGCGGTGGGCCACCGAGAAGATGTAGTCGCAGCCCGGGTCGACCAGGCAGGCGGCCCGGTCGACCGTCGTCAGCCCGTCACCGGGCGTCGGCTCGGGGGCGGGCTCCGCGGCCGGGCAGCCGACCAGCAGGGCGGTGAGCGTCAGGGCGACGAGTCGCGGGGAGGCAAGCATGCGGCGCCGCCAGGATACGTGGGCGCGGCGTCGAGTTGCGGTCGTGCGGGCAGACGCTCGGAGTAGAGTGTCGGCCGAGACGCCCCGCCCAGTCCCCCGGGAGTGACCCATGCGCGCCCCCACTCCGCTCGCCCTCGCGCTCGCCCTCGCCGTCGCGCTGGCGGCCTGCTCCGACTCGACCATCGGCACGGAGAACAGTCCCCCCGCGGCGGCGATCATCGAGCCGGCCCCCGGCTCCGTGGCGCAGCAGGGGGACGAGGTGGCCTTCGTCGGTACCGTGGAGGACCGGCGCACGCCCTCGGCCGAGCTGGAGGTGTGGTGGACCAGCTCCATCGACGGAGAGCTGCAGGCGGGCCTCGCGACGGCCGACGGCGACACCGGGTTCAGCACCGGCGAGCTCGCGGTCGGGGAGCACACGGTCACCCTGCAGGTTCGCGACGCCGACGGCGCCACGGGGCAGGCGACCACGACGGTGACCGTGCTGGCCGACCAGCCTCCGGAGATCGTCATCGACTCCCCGGAGGACGGAAGCGCGTGGCCCTCGGAGCTCCCGGTGCTGCTCGAGGCGACGGTGTCCGACGACCTCGACGCCGCGGACTCGCTCTCGGTGGTCTGGGCCACCGCGGGCGGTGAGACCCTCGTGGCCGACGCCCAGCCCGACTCGGCGGGCGCCACGTCGGACCCGGTGGACCTGGAGCCCGGCGCCTGGACCGTTGAGGCGACCGCCACCGACAGCGCCGGGAACACCCGCACCGCCAGCGTGACCTTCACCGTCACGCCCCCGAACACCGCCCCCACCTGTGAGATCACCGCGCCCCAGAGCCTGACGTCGGTCGCTTCGGGCGTGCTCGTCGTCTTCGAAGGGAGCGTCGACGACGCGGAGCAGGCCTCGGACACGCTGAGCGTGTCGCTCTCCTCCTCGCTCGACGGGCACCTCGGGGACCTGGTGCCCAGCAGCGGCGGCGACGTCGCGCTCGGGGTGGCGACGCTGGCCACGGGGGCCCACACCGTCACGCTCGACGTCGACGACGGGGACGGCGGCACCTGCGCCGACTTCATCGTGCTGACCGTCGGCGACCCGCCCGACGTCTCGATCACCGCGCCGGCGGCTTCGGACGCGCTGGAGGCCGGCGTCCCCTTCACCGCGTCCGGTACCGTCAGCGACGCGGACGAGCCGGCGAGCGGGCTGGCCGTGGGCTGGTCCTCCGACCTCGAGGGCGCCCTCGCGGCGCCGGTCCCCGACGGCGACGGCCTGGTCAGCAGCGAGCTCACGCTCGGCGCCGGCGTGCACACGCTGACGCTCACCGCGACGGACGCGACGGGCGCACCGGGCGCAGACTCGGTGACCGTGACGGTCAACGCCGCCCCGACGGCGCCCGTCGTCGACATCGACCCGTCGGCGCCGACGACCGAGGACGACCTGCTCGCGGTCCTCGTCGCGCTGTCCAGCGACGCCGACGGCCCGGACGCCCTGAGCTACAGCTACAGCTGGTCGGTCGGCGGGGTCCCCCAGCCCGCCTTCGCGCCGCCCGACGAGGTGCCGGCCAGCGCCACGGGCGCCGGCGAGACCTGGGAGGTGACCGTGGTGGCGTTCGACGGCGTGAGCAGCTCACCGCCCGTCACCGCGTCGGTCACCATCGACAACACGCCGCCGTCCATCACCGTCGTCGAGATCGACCCGGCGACCGCGTACACGACCACCACGCTCGAGGCCGTGACGAGCGGCTGGAGCGACCCGGACGGCGACGCGCCGGAGTTCGAGTACCTGTGGTTCGCGGACGGCAGCCCGGTGGGCGGGGACAGCGTCACGCTGGAGGGCTCGGAGTTCGTGAAGGGGGAGGTGATCACGGTCGAGGCGACCCCCGTCGACGCCAGCTCCGCCGGCACACCGCAGACGTCGGCCGGCGTGCCGATCCTCAACACGCCGCCGGGCGCTCCGGGCGTGTCCATCCTCCCGACCTCTCCGACGGACCTGGACCCGCTGCAATGCTCGGTCTCCACCCCGTCGAGCGACGCGGACGGCGACCTGCCGACGTACGACTTCAGCTGGACGGACGGGGCGACGACCGTGCCCGGCGCCACGCTGGCGGAGAGCTACACCGCCGCGACCGACGTCTGGACCTGCACGGCGACCCCGGACGACGGTGACGACGTCGGCACGCCGGGATCTGCCGACGTCACGATCAACGCGTCGTCCAACTGCAGCTCCGGGGGGCCCAGCCCCAACACCTGCTCGCCTGCCTGCGACAGCCCGGGGGCCTGCCTGAACAACTGGAGCACGCTGGATTGCGCCCCGCCGGTGGTGACCGCGGCCTACTTCACGATGTGCAGCTCGATCCCCTTCACCGGGGCGACCTACTGCTTCGTGGTGGAAGGGGAGGGCTTCCAGCTCGACTACACGACCCAGAACGGGAACATGAAGTGGGGCAGCCAGCGCCAGGGCGGGACGAGCTTCAACGGCAGCAACTGGAACTGGCTCTACTCCGACCAGCTCGTGGTGACCGTCGGCAGCTGGTACTCGAGCAACATCGGGGCCGAGTTCTGGATCCTGAACCCGGACGGTCAGCGCTCGGACTGCGTCACGATCGGGTGGCAGTAGGGGCCCTCCGCGCGGGTCTGGAGACCCGATGGCGGGTCCGTCCTGGACCCGCCCCTTCGGGCGCTCCTCGCTCCGCTCGAGGTGCGACCTTGCGGCATCCTGCCGCCGGTTCTCTGCGTCCCTCATCG